>NZ_JBFOCS010000020.1:0-11114 GCF_040907905.1 Aeromonas sp. s13
TCGAGTCAAGCCTTATTTTCAAAGGCTTTTCGAGGTTATCGACGAGGTTGTTTGCGTTGCCGCTTGCCCTGTCGATGTGGCGCATTATAGAGATCCAGCTCACATTGGCAAGGCTTTACCGCAATAAAATTGCAAAAAAGTGCAATTTCTTGGTTATTCATATCAACACACAGCATTTATACAGACTTATCCACAACCAAGGGTGAAGTGAGGACGTTTTACACCGGATAAATGCCTTACAAGGGTACTGGCCTGGCACTCATCCACCATTGCCGCACTGTCGCGTCTAACGCGCAGCGCCCTCGACATCTTCTATATAAGAAGGCGTATGAGGCATATATAGAAGCACTTATCCCAATCCAGCCTCTTTGACCCAGCACGCTATCAGCTCGCCAGCGGGAAGATCCCGGCAGCCCGATACATCCTGCCCAGCCCAGAGCGGAGAGAAGCCACTGTCCCCCGCCTTCTCGGCGGCAGCACGCAGCGGTGCCAGTGCGCCACTGGCATAGGGGAAGTGAGGGGCAAGATCCGAGAGCGGGCCCAGCTCACGCATCAGACGGTTGACGATACCCCGCGCCGGGCGGCCACTGAACAGATTGGTCAGTGCCGTCTGCAGGCCTTGGGGTGAGTGAAGGGAGGCTCGATGCAGCGCCGAGGTGGTCGCTTCATGGCAGCAGAGAAAGGAGGTCCCCATCTGCACGGCACTCGCCCCCAGCGTCAGCGCGTTGGCGATCCCCTTGCCATCGACGATACAGCCAGCGGCGATCACCGGCAGATCGGTCACCGCGAGGATTTGCGCCAGCAGGGTCAAGGTGCTCTGCTGCAAGGCGAGATCATCAGAGAGGAAATGACCGCGATGACCACCCGCCTCCAATCCCTGAGCGATGATGGCGTTGGCACCGTGCTGAGCAAGCCAAATAGCCTCCGCCACCGTGGTGGCACTGGCAAATACCTTGGCCCCCGCAGCCTTCACCCGGGCAAGCAACTCGGGCGCGGGCAGGCCGAAGTGAAAGCTGACCACAGCCGGTCTGAACTCGGCCAACATGGCGGCATGTTCCCCATTGAAAGGCGCACGACTTGGCGCTGTCGTAACGGCTGGGGGAAGTATGCCGAACTCGGCGTAGTAGGGAGCAAGGCGCTGCTGCCAACTGGCCAGAGCAACGGGATCAGGTTCCCGTTGCCGATGACAGAAGAAGTTGATGTTAAATGGCCCAAGGCCGCTTTGGGTAAGTCGTCCCAGTTCGCTGCGCAGCTCCGCTGATGTGAGCATGGCGGCAGGCAAGGAGCCCAAGCCGCCCGCACGGGTCACGGCCAGCGCCAGCTCACTTCCCTGCACACCGGCCATCGGCGCCTGAATAATGGGATAACGCATTCCCAGCTCGGCAAACAGGCTCATCCTTTCACCCCAAGCAGCATTGCCCGTTCTTGCGGGCCAAACCGGTTGTTGCCATCCATCTGTCAGACTCCTTTCCGATAACCGTGGTTACACATCAGGCCCGCAAGGGGCCCGATGGTGAGTGAAGACTTAACGCACGCTGCGCAGCAGGAAGTCCGGCTGACCGCAGGAGCGGCGCTCGCGCTTTTGCATCTCGGCGGAGCAGGTGACCGCATCCGTCCCCTCTTTATTGACGCAGATATAGACCTCCCGCAGGAAGCGGCCACCATCGGCGCAAGCCACCGTGATGTTGTCGGGAGCCAGCCACTGGTTGGCGCTCGCCAGATCGGCCTTGAGCTGGAAACTGGTTTTGCGCAGCGGCTCTTCCGGGGATTGATAAGCCGCCGGGATCTTCACCTTCTGGCGCAAATCGCTCGCCAGCTGATGGAAGGCCTGCTGGCTCAAGCCGGAGCAGGTGCCGTGCTTCTCCCACTCATGGCGATAGAGGAAACGGCTGGGGTAGAGGTCGGCAAACTCGCTCTCCATATCGGGATTGAGCCGTTCGCGGGTGCAGTTGCTGGGGTAACCGCGATCGTACTGGGGCCAAAGACCATGCAGCACAAAGCCCAGCTTGCGGGAACACTGGTCCCGATCCGCCGGTTTGACGGCGCAATGCTCGGGCGACCAGGAGAGCGCCATGGCGTAATAGTCAAACTCCCCCGCCTCCCCTTTGGCCTGCACGGCCGAGGAGAGCAACAAACCACCCGCCAACAGGGCAATCATCTTCTTCATGTTTATATGTCCACCTAACGCGACTCGGGATGAAAGTCATGCTCCCATATTCTGGCGGCGGGAAACAGCCATGCCGAGACGCCGCGCGACAAGGGTCAGACCAGTCAGGGGTTTCACCAGAGGGCGAGCAGGGGTAAGCTGACCGACCGGTAGGCTCCTCGTCCACCACCAGATAATCCCTCTTGGCAACCACAGGATGTAACATGATCCGCAAGAATCCCTCCGGCCATCTGCCTGTCATCGACGAATCCGCCTATATCGACAAGACCGCCATCATCTGCGGCAAGGTGATCATCAAAGAGAATGTCTTTGTCGGCCCCTATGCGGTGATCCGCGCCGACGAAGTGGATGCCAACGGCGAGATGGAACCCATCGTCATCGGCGCCAACTCCAATATCCAGGATGGCGTGGTGATCCACTCCAAATCCGGCGCCGCCGTCACCATCGGCGAGTACACCTCCATCGCCCACCGCTCCATCGTCCACGGACCGTGCGAAGTGGGGAACCGGGTCTTTATCGGCTTCAACAGCGTGCTGTTCAACTGCCATATCGGCGATGGTGCCGTGGTGCGTCACAACTCGGTGATCGATGGCTGCGATCTGCCGCCGGAGTTCTACGTCCCCTCCACCACCCGCATCAACCAGCAGAGCGATCTGACCCATATCCCGCGGGTTTCGGTAGATGCCGCCGAGTTCTCCGAAGATGTGGCTCACACCAACATCGATCTGGTCAAAGGGTACAAGGCGCTCTCCAACGAGTTCTGATCCCTCTATTTCCCGCGGGTTTCGGTCGATGCCGCCGAATTCTCCGAGGACGTAGCCCACACCAATATCGATCTGGTCAAAGGGTACAAGGCGCTCTCCAACGAGTTCTGCTCCCTTTCTTTATTACCAGAGAACAAAACGGGCGCCGAGGCGCCCGTTTTTCATCTGACTATCTATGAAGGCTAGATGGCCCTGACGCAGGTGGCGGCATGAGCCTCATCCGCCAGATCCCACAGCGGATCACCAGTGCTCAGGTCGAGCAGCGGCAGCTCACCATCGTCATTGGCAGTCGCATCGCTACTCCAGTAGCGGTTGTAGAGCGGCCAGCCCTGCTGCTGAAGCAACTGATCCGTCGCGCCATCCTTGTTGTAGGCGGCAAACAGCACCTCCAGCTCGGCCCGGGTCGGCAAACGCCAGTCATCGTGGCCGCGCGCCACCAGCTGCTGGCAGTAATCCCGCGCCCGCGCCTGACCAATGGTCACATACTCCAGCGGGAAGGGATTGTAGTCACCATCGCTGTCACTGCTCACACCGTCATAGGAGATGGACAAACGCTCCGCCTCGTCCCTGGTCAACTGGCAGACAAAGGCCAGCTTGCCCGCCACCAGCTCGGGTTGACGGCAGCCCCGGGCAAAATCGGGCTGGGCATCGACCACCTGCACCGTCACGGTCAACGTGTGACGAGCCGTGGTCGCCACCAATCGTGCCGTACCGACCGCCACACCGCGGAACTCGCCCTGCGGACTCACGGTAGCAAACTCCGGCTGTTCGCTGCGCCACTCAACAGGCCCATCAAGCGGGCCGAGAGAGCCATCGCTCAGTTGCCACTGCAGTTGCAGAGGAAGCGTCCGCCCCACTTCCAGCTGAGGCTGAGCAGGCAGCACCGCCAATCCGGTGATCACCGCCCCCACCGGAGTAGGGTCATCCACCTCACTCACCCCCAACTCAGCAACAGTGGCCGGAGTGCGGCGCGGCTCGGCCGAGGCGCTGCGCAAAAACTCGCCGATGGCATCCAGCTCGTCATTGCTGAGGCCAAGGGCATGCAGGTGATCGGAGGCTTTGGGGAAGAAGGGATCATATTGATCCGCACCGGTCGGGAAGCCGACCCCGCTGCTCCACTTGGTCACGCCAAAGTTGTACATGGCCACCACCCCCTGCACCGAGCCGCCGATACGCTGGGCCAGGATCGGGAAGATGCCGTTGTGCATATAGGGGCCGGTAAAGGCGACGTCCCGCAAGCTGGGGGTCTTGAAGCGACCGATATCAGCCTTGTTGCGGGTCTGCAGGAAGCGCCCGCGATCTTCCAGCTTGCCACGACCGTAATAGGTGAGCCCCACACTCTCGAACCCGTGCTGACTCAGCAGCGGGCCGGAATGGCAGTTCATGCAGCGGCCATCGGTGCGGTAGAGGTGCATCCCCCACAGCGCCTTGTCACTGAGCGCCTGACTATCCCCTTTGACGAAGCGCTCAAAATCGCTGTCGCGGCTGATGATGGTGCGCTCGAAGGTGGCGATCGCCTTGGCGATCCGCTCCAGCGTGATCCCCTGATCGCCAAAGGCAGTGGCAAAAGCAGCCTGATAGTCGGGGCTGGCCTGCAAGCGAGCCAGCAGCTCGTCATGACTCAGCGCCATTTCGATGGGGTTCTGGATCGGGTGAAGCGACTGCTCCTCCAGCGTGGCGACCCGCCCGTCCCAGAACTGGGTCGAGCTGAAGGCGCTGTTGAGGATGGAAGGAGCGTTGCGATTGCCCTTCTGGCCCAGATGACCGACCGAGACACTCAGGCCGTCGCTCCACCCCTTTTGCGGATCGTGGCAACTGGCACAGCTGATATCCCGCCCCTTGGAGAGCTGTTTGTCGAAAAAGAGCTGCTGACCCAGCACCACCTTGGCCCGGCTATAGGGGTTGTCGGCCGGGAAGGGAACCGCCGGCAGCGGCCCCAGCTCCTGCCATTCCACCCCGTCATCCACCCGGGCGGCGGGCCATTGGGCTGACGCGCCGCTGTACTGGGCGCGCAGGGCCGCCATGTCCGGCTTGCTGCTGTCGCGCACCACAGAGGGGCGCACCGGATAGGGTGCCAGCGCATACCAGAGCAGCCCCCCCTCCCCCTCATCCAGCCAGGTTCGGGTCGCCAGTTGATAGAGACGGGGTTGACCCGCACCATCCTGCAACCAGATCTGGGCGGGCAGGCCAACAGCAAAGGTATTGGGATAGCGCCATGCCGACTTGTCACTGCTCAACAGCCGTTCGAACTCGGTGAGGGTCGGCAGGCGCCAGTCGCTGCGGCCGCAAGCGGTCAGCCCCGCAGCCAGTTGTGGCTGGCTGGCAACCGCCAACGCACTGGTGTCACTGCCATAAAGCCAGTACTGGCTACCCTTGACCCCGCTGACCGTGCGCACATCGTGCAGGCACTGCCAGGGGCCACGCACCACCAGCAGCCCCTGCTCATCGAGACGCAGCAGATCTGCCGTCTCCGGCTCGTCCGGCTGGCTGGGGTTGGCGGGATAGAGCTGGGTGCGGGCGGACTGGATCTGGGTGCTGTTGCTGCGCTGATACCAGCTGCGCGCCTGCTTGTCATCGCGCAGGGCCAACAGCATCTGCCAGCTATCGGCATAGTCGAGCACGGCACCCGGCTGGCGCTGGGCCAACAGGAAGGCAGCGTAATCCTGAAGAGCCGCCTGTTGCTGCAGGCGGATCTCCTCTGCCCTGCCCCACTCGGCCTGACTGAGGGAACCATCCCCGCTCTGATCCGCCAGCAGGAAGAGCGCCGTCTCCTCCTCATTCAACCCCAGCCGCGGCACGCTGTTGCGGCGCGCCAGCGTGATCCCGGCCGAGAGATCCGCCACCCGCACCGATACCGCGCGCAGCAGATAGCCCTCGTCGCTACCGAGCAGCTCCAGCGGTTGATCCAGTTGCAGACCTGCTGGCAAGTTGATGCTGGCAAGCTGGCCCGGTTCGATGGCCTGTTGCACGCGGATCCCGGTGGCGACCTGTTTCACCTCAAGCTGTGCTCCCGCCCCCAGCCGATCGGCCACATTGACCTCAATGGTCAGAGGAATCCGGGTATGAGTTTCCGGCGGCACTGTTGGCGGCGTGATGGGTGGCTCGGTCGGCTTGACGACCGGCGGGGTCACCTCGGGTGAGGGTGCCACAGACGTATTGCTGTGATTGTCATTGCATGCGGTCAGAGCCAGCAGGCTGAGCAGTAAAAGGCTGGTTTTCATTCGGTATGGTTGGGTGGTCAGACAAGTGCGCGATTATCCAATCAAATACCAATCATTATCAATTGCATTCAATTAATATGCTTTTTGACAACAACTCCTTATCAGCAACGCCTTACCACCCAATGAGAGAGGGCAGCCTCTTTGGCTGCCCTCTCTTGCTTCAAACCCGCTTGTCGAAAGCCCGACAATCTTCAGGAGCACTTCTTCAGGCTGATATGCCAGTTGGCGCCGGATTGCACCTGATGCTTGGCAGCGAAGCTGTCCATGTTCAGCGCCACCGACACCTGCAGCAGGCTGTTGAGGTAGACCAGCGGCTGACCTTCCGGCACATCGCCGAAGCTGCTGACGTAAGGGGCCTTGCCGTCATATTTGACCACATCCCCTTCGCGGATCTTGATGCAAGCGTTATCCCCCTTGTTGATCCCCGCCTTGGTCAGCAGGGCATCGTCGATATTGGTCCAGACGTTGCCGTACTGCACATCGAGGATCGGGATGGTGCCCTTGAGAGTGCCATCTTTCTCGGCGACCGCAGGCTGATAGGGAATCCTCACCACTTCGGCGGGCAGCAGCGGGCCCACCTGCTCGTAACTGATGGCGCCGGAGGCGAGCCGTGCGCCGGTGTAGGCGTACACATCACGGCCATGGAAGGTGTAGGACTTCTCGGAGCCCTTGAGGCGGTTGAGTTTCTCGTCAATCTGGCGCACTGCCTCGATACCAAAGTGCTCGGCCACCAGAGTCAGGGTGCCGTTGTCCGGGGTCACGATGTAGTGGCCGCTCCTGGTCTTGAGCACTACTGATTTGCGCTCGGTGCCGACACCGGGATCCACCACGCTGACAAACACTGTGCCCTTGGGCCAATACTGCAGGGTCTGGTAGAGGCGGTAGGAGGCTTCCCAAATATTGTAAGCCGGGATCTCGTGGGTCAGGTCATAGAGCGGCAGGGTGCGATCCACCCCGAAGGCAACCCCCTTCATGGCCGACACGGCGCCATCTTTCAGACCGAAATCGGTCTGGATCACCAGCGCTTCGTTGGCGGCGGCGATGCCGCTGGCCAGCATGAGGGCAAGCGCAATGGCGCGGGGAGCGGTACGAATATCCATATCTGAACTCCTGAATCATCTGAGGATAACGAAACGGCGACAGCCATTTAGACGTCCAGACTGCCATAAATAGATTTTTTTGCAAGGGATTTGCAACAAAGTGAGGGACGATTCGCAGAAATTGTGCTCGCCAAACGGCGACAGCGGGGGTATCAAAGGCAGAACGGGAAAACGTTTACAATACAGGAGCTCAGCACCATGACACAACCCGTACCGGAGATGATGACCCTGCTGCTGGAGATTGGTGAACAGAGCAGTCAGCTCTGGCTGAGCCAGCCAGATGCTGCCCCGTCACACTACCCGCTGGCCTTTGGCACCCACGCCATCCAGCCCGGACCGTTTCGCAATGCGCCACCCACCCCGCTCGAACTGGAGCGGGCCATCATGGTGGTGGAGGATGAGCTGATGCGCATCGCCCCGCAGATCCCGCCCGGCTTGCAGCTGACCCTGCGCAGCCAGCCGTCACTGGCCGAAGCGCTGGGGGACAACCAGCTCGACCGGGATCTGGTGGAGCAAGCCTTTGGCCAGCTGGCCGCCATGGCGGAAGGGGATCCCCTCGCCGCCAGCTTGCTGCCACGCGACGAGCACTTTGCCGCCGTGCTGCTGATCGTCAGGGAGTGGCTGCACCATCTGGCCAGCGAGAACGTGCTGATCGTGGAGTAGGGATAAATAAGTGGTGAGGGCTTCAGCTTCTGGCAAGGTTTGTCGGTGGATCCTGTCGGGATTTCCTTCGCGTATACTTTGCCCGTATGGCGCCCGCGCCCCTATCGGTACTCTAACCAGACACCTATGACCTTATTTTCAGGTAACCTCCCAGCCTTGCGCTGGCCATCGGCGTTTGCTCGCCAGTTCATCGTCAAAGTGGCCGGATTGGCCCTGCTCGCCCTGACCGGGTTGGGCATTGTCTTCTACTACACCTATCTCACTATCCAGCACGACATGGATCTCATCACCGCCAGCCAGAAGAACGTGTTCGAGGTCTTCTACCAACGGGCCAAGATCCTCAAGGTGGAGAATATCACCAGCTATCTGGCACAACACCATCTGCTCGATCAGCCACCGCCCCCGAATAGCGTCGGCAGCGACTATCTCTACGGGTATGACCTCAAAAGCAAATACCGCTTTGCCGATATTCCGCTGCAATACCCGGCAGCCAATATCCTCAACACCTTCCGCTATGCCCTCTCTTATTCGGAGGTGATCAATATCTACACCATCTGGAATGACTACCGGCTGATCGGCATGGTTGCCGACAACAATGTGCTGCCCACCAGACTGGCGCCGATCAAGGTGGATCTGATGACACTGCCCGCCTGGTATCACTACTTCGGTTGCGCCAGCTTTGCACCCGGCCGCCCCTTGTGCAGCGCCGATGAGGCCTTTGTCTCCGATATCGAGATCGACAGCTTCAGCATGCGCAACACCATAGTGATGTACTTCCCCTTCATTCATCAGTCGGGGCGCGGCGGTTACAAATACGGGCTGCTCGGTATCGACATCGCCGTCGATGAAGCATTTAACGATGTGCTGCGACCCTTCGACACCATCAACCCGACCCGCACCAACATATCGTTTGAAGCCGCCGAGCCCTGCCGCCCCAGGCATCTCTGCCTGAGCAAACCCTTTATGCGCACCAAGGCGGGGGATGATCTCTATCTAAAGTGGTCCTACAGCTGGTTCGATTTCGTCAAGCTGGCCCTGCAAAGTGCGGCCTTCAAGGTCTATCTCATCGTGCTATTGCTGGGCATGGTGGCCTGGAAGCAGATCTACCTGCGGCTGCGTACCCTGGCGCACACCGACCACCTGACCCGGCTGCCACGCAGAGATGTGCTCTGCCAGAGTCTGCTCCATGAGCACGACTACCTGATGATCCTCGATATCGACAACTTCAAGTCGATCAACGACACCTATGGCCATAGCGTCGGGGATCTGGCACTGGTCGCCTTTGCCCGCCATCTCAGAAGCAATATCCGCAAGGTGGACAGCGCCATCCGTTGGGGTGGCGAGGAGTTTATCGTGCTGTTCAAGGGGATGGAGGATGACGAGATGATGATCCACTCAGCTGGTCGCCTGCTGGATCGACCATTGGGGATCCCCGAGCTGCCCACCCCCATTACCTTCTCCGCCGGGGTGATCCGCATTCGTGACTACCTCACCGTCACCGAGGCAGTGCATCTGGCCGACGAGCTGCTCTACCACGTCAAACAGCACGGCAAACACAACATCGCCTGCTATGAGGGCAAAAAGATCCGGCTGATCCGCCCGTTGCCGGACGACGCAGAGGCATAGCCGCCTTCTGCCGCGTCCCCTGCTTCTGTTACCATCGCGGCCACGATCACTCATTGCATCGTGGCCGCAGGCCGCGATAACCCGACTGGTGCCCCTATGTCCACAGCCTCCTTTGCCGAACTGGCCCTCTCCCCCCGCTTGCAGCAGACCCTGACCGAGCTCGGCTATGCCGTACCGACCCCCATTCAGGCTCGCGCCATCCCGGTCATTCTGGGGGGGCGGGATCTGATGGCAGGCGCCCAGACCGGTACCGGCAAGACCGCCGCCTTTGTGCTGCCGCTGCTGGAGCAGTTGCTACAACAGCCGCAAGCAGAGCCCCGCCCGATCCGCGCGCTGGTGCTGGTGCCGACCCGCGAGCTGGCGGTGCAGGTCGCCGAGAGCGTGGCGCGCTACGGCCAGGGCACCGGTCTTACCAGCACGCTGGTCTACGGCGGGGTGAGTATCGCGGCGCAGGTAGAGGCGCTTCAAGCCGGGGTGGATATCCTGATCGCCACCCCGGGCCGTCTGCTCGACCATCTGCGTCAGGGGGCATTGAGCCTGGATAGCCTGCGCCATCTGGTGTTTGACGAGGCGGATCGCATGCTCGACATGGGCTTTATGGACGAGATCAAGGCGCTGCTCAAACAGATCCCGGCGGATCGCCAGACCCTGCTCTTCTCCGCCACCTGCGACGACAACCTGTTTGCCTTGAGCAAGGTGTTGCTGCGCGACCCCGAGCTGATTGAAGTGGCACCGCGCAACACCACGGCGGCCGAGGTGGAGCAGCGGGTCTACACGGTGGATAGCGATCGCAAGCTGGCACTGGTCGAACACATGCTGAAAGTGAAGGGGTGGGCACCGGCCCTCATCTTCAGCCGCACCCGCCAAGGGACTGACAAGCTGGCCCAGCAGCTTGGCAAGGCTGACATCAATGCGCTGGCCTTCCACGGCGATCTGTCGCAGAGCGCACGAGAAAAAGTGCTGCTGGAGTTTCGCGCCGGCACCCTGCAAGCGCTGGTCGCCACCGACGTGGCGGCCCGCGGCCTCGATATCAGCGATCTCAACTATGTGATTAACCTCGAGTTCCCCTTTGTGGCCGAGGATTACGTCCACCGTATCGGGCGCACCGGCCGCGCCGGCAACAAGGGGCTCGCCATTACCCTGTTCAGCCCGGAAGATGCACCGCTGCTGGAGAAGGTGGAAGCGGTACTCGACACTCGTTTGCCCCAGCAGTGGTTTCCGGGCTTTGAGCCGGATCTGACCCGCTTCGAGCCCGAGCCGCGCCGCAACAGCAAGACGGCTCAGAAGCAGCGCGCCAGAAAGCAGGCCCTCGCTGGCAACAAGGGTGGCAAGGGACGACGCTAATAACCTCCGCCAATCCCTTCAACCCAATCCCTGCAAACCCATACCTGCAAACCGGAACAAGTCCCTGTGCGGCCGGTTTTACCGCCGTGCGGGGGCGCAGCAACAAACCGGCTCACTATAAGCAGGATTTATGGGTTTTCCCGAAATGACCTAACTCCAGCTTATACCGGCCACCGCCACGCCCCGTCTGCCATAAAGGGGCAACAGCGGGGCTGCGAGCCCCATAAAA
>NZ_JBFOCS010000021.1:0-29208 GCF_040907905.1 Aeromonas sp. s13
GTGACAATTCGGACGCGGGGTGGAGCAGCTCGGTAGCTCGTCGGGCTCATAACCCGAAGGTCGTCGGTTCAAATCCGGCCCCCGCAACCAACTTTCTGTACGTTCCCTTCCTGCATTGCCAATCATTGAACAATCCTTCTTGATGCTCGTCACCATCTGGTGATTGCTGCTATTTCTGACGCTTTTTCAAGACCAAAACTGGTCGTATCAACCATTTGTTGGGTATCATCAGGTATCTCTTCATGGATGAGGCACGCGCCTGTGATCACTCCCTTCACCTATCTTCCTCCTGCTATTGAAAGCCGGGATGCCACGCTGGCCGAAGCCCTTGCCCAAGGTCTGCCGTTGCAACTGCTGCTGATCGCCGAAGAGCAGAAGGAGTCCTTGCTTTCGCTCCCCGCCCTTGCGGGTCTCCAGACCCAGCTTGCGCTGGGGAAAAAAGCGCCCTTTACCCTGATGCATGGCAATACCCTGTTGCAGGTGATGTTTGTGGCCGGCAGTGTGACGCGGGATCACCGCCTCTATAAACAGATCAGAGGCTGGATTGCTCCTCTTTCTGGGCTCAATGTGGAGCGCCTCGGGCTGCATCTGGAAGGTTTTTCCCCCTCCGAGCGAGTGATGCTGGCCGAAGTGATGTTGTCAGCCCTGCTTGCCGCCAATATTTCGTTGCCCACCAGCAAGCGCCGCAGTGAAAGCAGCTGGAGCTATCAGCAGATCAAGGTTTCACCTGCGGTGGTGCTGGACTTGGCACGCCTTTACAGCGAAGCGGGGGGCAACGGGCTGGCTCGCCATCTGGCGGTGTTGCCTGCCTCCGAGCTGACGGCCGCCAGCTATCGCGAGTTTGTCAGCAAGCTGGCGCAAGATGAGGGGTGGCTGTGCCATCACTATGATCAGGCGCAGCTGGCCGAGCTGGGGGCGGGGGCGTTTCTGGCCGTTGCTCGTGGCTCGGAAGACAATCAGGGAGCCATGGTCAAGCTCAGCTACTATCCACCCAAGCCGGTGCGCCGCATTGCACTGGTAGGCAAGGGAATTTGCCACGACTCTGGCGGTTACAACCTCAAGGTCTCCGGCAGCATGTATGGCATGCATCTGGACATGGGGGGCAGTGCGGTGGCGCTCGGCACCCTCTACGCCATCAGCCGAGCCCGGTTGCCTTACGAGGTGCACTGCTGGCTGGCCATTGCCGAGAACCATATCGGCCCTCACGCCTATCGCCCCGGTGAGGTGGTGACTTCCATCAATGGCATCTCCATCGAGGTGGTCGATACCGATGCCGAAGGGCGAATGGTACTGGCCGATACTCTGGCGATGGCGGTGCAGGATACCCCTGATCTGCTGCTCGATTACGCGACCCTGACCGGGGCCTGCAAACGGGCGCTGGGTAGCCGTTACAGCGGCGTTTTTACCAATCGCAGCGAATGGATGACATCGCTGGTCAATCTGGGTCAGCGCAGCGGCGAGCGGATCTGGCCCTTCCCGCTTGATGACGATTACGACGACAACATCGAAAGCGAGTGGGCCGATCTGTTGCAATGTGCGCCTGGCAGTTCGCCGGATCACATCGATGCGGCCCGTTTCCTCGCCCACTTCGTGCCCGAGCAGACCCCCTGGCTGCACTTTGACCTGAGCGGTTTTCGCAACAAGGGGGGCAATGGGGTGGTCTCCAGCGAAGTGACCGGCTTTGGCGTGCGTCTCACGCTGGATCTGCTGGCCAGCCCGCTTGGCAGAGTTGGTCGCCAAGCCTCTGAACAATCTGAATGATAACAAGGAGTTCTGTGAAACAACCAAGCTATGACTGGGTGCTGTTCGATTTGGATGAAACCCTGCTCGATTTTCCGGTCGCCTCTGCGCTGACGCACACCTTGCAGCTCTATGGCGTACAGGCTGATGACGCCAGCATGGCGCAGTACCACGCCCTCAACCACGGGCTCTGGCAGCAGTACAACGACGGCGAGATCGATGCAACGGCGTTGCAGCAGACCCGCTTCTCCCTCTTTGCCCAGCAGGTTGCCGCCGATCCCATGGCGATGAACAACACCTTTCTGGAGCAAATCATTGCCCTTAGCATGCCTCTCGAAGGGGTGGTCGAGACCCTGCAGCAGCTGCGCAGCAAGGTGCGGATGGGGATCATCACCAATGGTTTCAGCGTGCCTCAGCGGGGGCGGCTCGGCAAACTGGGCTGGAGCGAGTGGTTCGAGCCGCTGGTGATCTCCGATGAGATCCGGGTGACCAAGCCGGCGCCAGCTATTTTCCAGCACACCCTCTCCCTGATGGGGCAGCCGGATCCGGCCCGGGTGCTGATGGTGGGGGATAATCCGAAAACCGATATTGCCGGGGCGGCGGCGCAAGGGCTGGCAACCTGCTGGTACAACCCGGCGCGGCAAGCGGGCGAGTGCGATGCCACACACGAAATCCACCACTTCGCCCACCTTGCCGACATTGTGCTGGGACGCTGATAGCCAGGTTTAACCATCACGTTATCGGTGACCAAAACGTCCTGGCAAGTTGCAACCAGGGCTGTTTGAGACAGGATTGGGTTTGCTTGAGACTGCAAGGGGAGCAGATGCTCCCCTTACTTATGAGTGTTTTCCTGTGAATGCAGGGATCTGAACTGGTAGCGATCGAGGATCTGCTGATAGTCGGGGCTCTGTTTCAATTGATCGATAGCCTGATTGATCCGCTGCAGTTGCGCTTCTGTGGTGCTCTCTTTGCTCAGCATCAGGTGAACCGGTGTCTGTTCGATATGCAGCAGAATATACAGCTTGTCCTGCACGCCATCCTTACCCTGCCACTCCTGCAGTCCGTGGGGATCCAGAATAAACCCCTGGATCCGTCCCCCTTGCAACATCTTCAGCAGCTGATCCAGCCGCAGGCGCATCTGCAGACGGGGTTGCAGCTCGGGCCTTGCCATCAACTGGCGGAAGGTATTGCCGTAATCAAAGCCCTTGAGCACCCCGATATGAAAGTCAGGGGTGTTGATCAACTGCTCCAGGGTGGTGATCCCGCGCCAGCGATCGGCATCTTGCCGACGGATGACGATGGCCGTTTCTTCTTCCCGATAGGGGTGGCTGAAGCGGGCATATTGCTGCCGCTCGGCGGTGATATTGGCTGACATGGTCAGCTGAACCGTGCCGAATTTCAGCTCGTGCAGCACGCGAGCCCAGGGCATTTCACTGAATTTGGCCTGATAACCGGCCCGCAGGAAGATGGCGTTGAGCAGCTCCACATCCAGTCCGCGGAGCTGTTGCTGTTCATTGCGATAACTGAAGGGCTGCCAGTCGACCCAGCCCACGACCAATGACTCCTGTGCCGTAGCCTGGCAACACAAACACCATAACAACAAGAGTCTGTACACAACGCATACCCTCGAACAGGCTGATACGGTTGAGTATTGGACAGGAACGACGGAGTAACCAGTGCTGAGGGTTGAGCGGATGCACAGATGTGCATCCCTCACAGTTCGTGGGCGTGGAATCCCTTGCGATAACGGGTTTCACAGCGCGGGCAGCGTTGCAGGGTCGGATCCTGTTCCAGCTGTTCGATGGAAAGCGGCTCTTCACAATCGGAGCAGAGGCCATAGAGGCCGAGATCCATCTGGCAGAGTGCCGCATCGATCCGCTTGAGGCGGGCCACGCTCTGCTCTACCTTCGGCAGATCCAGCCGGCTGGTCAGTTCCACCAGTTGATCCTGCTCGCAGTGACCGACCTGTTCGGCCCACTCGTCACGGCGGCAGGCTTTGAGCTGACCGATCAGCGTTTCTCTTACTTGGGCCCAGTCTGACAGCAGGCGATTACGCCAGACAGTCAACTGTGCTTGCGTCATTTCACACACATTATCCCCCACAGGACAGACGACAGATTCGGGGCAGTATAGGGATCCGATAACTCTATCAAGATGATATGCGTCAAGTTAAACGTGGTTAGCCGTGGCTTTTGGCTGCTTGCAGCAGGGCATCGCGGATGGGAGCCGTCTCTTTGAGCACCCGGATCTCCTGAAACAGCAGGTCCGCTTCGGGATATTCCCGCTTGAGGTAGCTGAACCACTGTTTGATGCGGCTGGGGTAGTAGTCGGCTTTTTCGCTGGCCAGATCCTGCTCGGTATAGCTCACCATCAACTGCAGCACCTCGGCCCAGCTCATGTGCGGGCAGCCGGTTTTCATCACGTTGGCCAGATTGGGCAGGGAGATGGCGCCGCGCCCGACCATCAGGGCACCGCAACCCGAGACCCTGGCGCAGGCGAGGGCATCTTTGTGATCCCAAATTTCGCCGTTGGCGGTGACTGGGATGGGCAGGGCGCGGCGAATGGCGTCCACATATTCCCAGTGGGCGGGGGCCTTGTACCCTTCGCGCTTGGTGCGGGCATGAACGGCCAGCTCGTTGGCGCCCCCCTGGAAGACCGCCTGAGCGTTCTCCAGATAGAGTTCCTTGTCGTCGTAACCGAGGCGAATTTTGGCGCTCACCGGCAGATGGGCGGGCACCGCCTCGCGCACCGCCTTGACGATGCGATAGATGGTCTCGGGCTCTTTGAGCAGCACAGCTCCACCCTTGCTCTTGTTGACCGTAGGGGCGGGACAGCCGAAGTTGAGATCAACGCCGGGGGAGCCCAGCTTGATGGCGCGCACGGCGTTCTCGGCCAGCCACTCGGGGTGTTGCCCCAGCAGTTGCACCCGCACCGGGGTGCCTGCGCGGGTTTTGCCATCTTGCAGCAGTTCAGGGCAGAGGCGGTAGAACACCTTGGCGGGCAGCAGCTGATCGACGACCCGGATAAACTCGCTCACGCAGAGATCGTAATCATTGACGGAGGTGAGAACCTCCCGCATCAGGTGATCCAGTACCCCCTGCATGGGGGCCAAAATAACGCGCATAACGGCTTTCCGATGAGAGTGGCAAGAAAAAAGAGCGCAGATTGTAGTGGGGTTGCGGCCCGCTGTCAGCACCCGCTCAAACTCTGTTAGGCTAGAGGGAGATAAATCACGCAAGGAGAAGGAATGAAGCGTTGGTGTCTAATGGCGCTCGGGTGGCTGGCATTTGTCACCGGTATTGTGGGCATTGTGCTGCCCCTGTTACCGACTACCCCCTTCATGTTGCTGGCTGCCGCCCTGTTTGCCCGCTCATCGCCCCGTTTTCATCGCTGGCTGTTGACCCATCCCTGGTTTGGCCCGCCCATCGTGGATTGGCAGCAGTATCGCGGCATTCGTCGTCAGGCCAGACGGCGCGCCATTATCTTCATTTTGCTCACCTTTTCGGTGTCACTGGCGGTGGTGCCACTGCTGTGGGTCAAGGGGTTGCTGGTTATCATAATGGTGATCCTGCTCACCTGGTTAATGCGTCTGCCGGTGCTGGAGCCAGTTGCAATGGTGAAGTGAAGTCCCTAAGCTATTGCAGCAATAATGCTATGGAGTCGGCCTGTCATTTTTGCGTGACAGGCTTTTTTATTTCCCGCAGAAGGGAATTGAGAAAAAATGGCCACCCCTGGGTCAAAAAAATAAGCGGTCAACACATGAATCCGGAAACCCTGAAATTTATCGAAGCAAGCATCAAGACCATTCCCGACTATCCGAAGCCGGGCATTCTGTTTCGTGACATCACCAGCCTGATCGAGAACGCCGAGGCCTTCAAGGCCACCATCGATCTGCTGGCCAATCATTATCGTGATCAAGGGATCACCAAGATTGTTGGCACCGAAGCTCGCGGCTTCATCTTTGGCGCGCCGGTTGCCTATGCCATGGGGCTGGGCTTCGTACCGGTCCGCAAGCCGGGCAAGCTGCCGCGCGAAGTGATCGAGGAGTCCTATGCCCTCGAGTACGGCACCGACACCCTGCAACTGCACACCGATGCCATCGTGCCCGGTGACAAGGTGCTGGTCGTGGACGATCTGCTGGCGACCGGTGGTACCGTCGATGCGACCGTCAAGCTGATCCGCCGTGCCGGTGGTGAAGTTGCCGATGCGGCCTTCATCATCTCCCTGCCGTCTCTGGGTGGCGATGCCCGCCTGACTGCCGCTGGCATCAAGGTGGTCTCACTGGTCGAGCTGGCCGGCGAGTAATGCCCCTTCGGCCCGATCTTCTGCATCGGGCCTGCATTGAACCGGTGCCCGTGCGGGCATCGGTTTGAAAATCAAGCGATCCCTCCCGCTCTGACCGATAGCCGATACAGCCAGCCCGCCATTTGTGTTAGCATCCGGCCTCAATGCCCTGTCTTCCCTGCATGATGGATTTATGAGCTATCAGGTTCTGGCGCGTAAATGGCGCCCCCATACGTTTGAACAAGTGGTAGGCCAGCAACATGTGCTGACCGCCTTGACCAACGCCCTGGATCAGGGACGGCTGCATCACGCCTATCTGCTGAGCGGTACCCGCGGGGTCGGCAAGACCACCATCGCCCGTATTCTGGCCAAGAGCCTCAACTGCGAGCAGGGGATCAGCAGCCATCCGTGTGGCGTCTGCGATACCTGCCGCGAGATCGATCAGGGCAACTTTGTCGACCTGCTGGAGATTGACGCGGCGTCGCGAACCAAGGTGGAAGATACCCGCGAGCTGCTCGACAACGTGCAGTACCGTCCGGCCCGCGGCCGCTTCAAGGTCTACCTCATCGATGAAGTGCACATGTTGTCGCGCCACAGCTTCAACGCGCTGCTGAAAACCCTGGAAGAGCCGCCCCCTTATGTGAAGTTTCTGCTGGCCACCACGGATCCGCAGAAGTTGCCCATTACCATTCTCTCGCGCTGCCTGCAGTTTCATCTGAAGAGTCTGGATCAGACCCAGATCGCCAAGCAGCTCGAATGGGTGCTGGATCAGGAAGGGCAGCCCTTCGAGCCACGCGCCCTGCTGGCCTTGGCCAAAGCCGCCGACGGCAGTATGCGCGATGCACTAAGCCTGACCGATCAGGCGCTGGCCCACGGCAATGGCAGCGTGCGCCTCGAGAGTGTGCTGGCGATGCTGGGCACGCTCGATCATCGCCATCTGCACCAGCTGCTGGAAGCCATTTTGCGGCAAGATGCCCCCGCGACCATGGCCAAGATCACCGAGATCGCCACCCTGGGTCCCGATTTTGATCAGCTCCACGCCGAGCTGGAAGGCTTGCTCCATCGCATCGCCATGGCGCAGCTGCTGCCTGCCAGCGTGCAGGAGCAGGGGGCGGATGCCGATTCCCTGCTGCAACTGGCCAAGGCGATGAGCCCGGAAGAGGTGCAGCTCTGCTACCAGATCGTGCTGGGTGGCCGCAAAGATCTGCCCTGGGCCCCCGATGGCCGCACTGCGCTGGAGATGACCTGCCTGCGGATGCTCGCATTCTCCCCAAGGCGCGATGCCCTGCATCCGGCCAGCCTCACTGCATTGCCCCCGTCAATGACGAGCAGTGCGGCGAGCAGCGCCACTCCGGTAGCCTCCTTGCCGGGAAAGCGCCCGGCCGCTGAATCGGCCGCACTGGCACCGATCAGCGGCGCCGTGCCCGCGGTTGATGTCTCCCTGCCTGCGATGACGGATGACATCGGCAACCCCGCCGACAGCGAGGAGGAGGCGCAAGCCGCCGAGCTGTTCAGCCAGCAGGATGAACTGCTGCGCGAAGCCGCGGGCATGGGGTATCAACCCGAGCCCGCGTTGCCACGTGTGCAGCCCGATGTGTCTGAGCACTCAGCCGCACAGCCCGCAGATGCGGATGATCGAGCGCCTGCCGCAGCCGATACCGACTATTCCCATGGCGAGCCGCTGACTGCCAGCATCGAGCCCGCGCTCGAACCGACAACCGCGCCGGTTAGCGCACCTGAAGCTGTTCCAGCGGTGTCGAGCATGCAGAGCCTGCTTGGCAAGCGAAACATGCTGCGCAGCCGCCAGCGTGGTCAGGATGCCCCAGCGGCGCCCGCGCCGCGCGCAGTGCCGGTTGCGCCAGCTCGTCCTGTCGCGCCCGCTGCTGCACCGGTCGTCGCCCAACAGCCAGCCCCGATCAGTCAACCGACCGGGCAGGGGATCGCGGCGATGGGTCACTATGATGATCTGCCGCCAGTGGATCTCTATAACGACAGTTACGAGCCGCAGGGTGACAACGGGGAATACGAAGAGTACCTCAATCAGGGCTTTGCCGAGCAGACTCCGGTGATGAGCCACGCCCCTGTCACGGCTCCGGCCCAGCCAACCGATCTGCCCCCCTGGGATCTCGACGGGCAGCCGAGCTATCGACCCGGTGAGCGCAGCGCTGCGGCGCCAGCGGTGACGCCCACCCCAGCGACCCAGCCGCCCGTTGCCACCACGGCAGTGGCTGCTGCCCCTGTGACGCAGAGCGAACCCCCTCAGCCTGTGATGGAGACCATCGACTGGGATGAGCTCGAAAGCGACAGCGAGCCGCAAGAGGGAGAGGCGACTCGCCTTATCCCCTCCTCGCTACTCAATGGTTGCGGCGACCCTTGGGCCGAGCTGATTGCCCACACTCAGGTGGGTGGGCGGCTGCGCCAGCTGGCCATCAACTCGGTGATGACGCGAGAAGGGGACAAGGTACTGCTAACCCTCAAGCCCGAGCAGCGCCATCTGGTGAGCGACAAGGCGCGCGCCGATCTGGCCGAGATCATCGGGCCAGCGCTGGGGCAACCGGTGCAGGTCGAGGTGACGCTTGGTGTGGTGCCTGACCAGGAGACCCCCCTCGAGATCGAGCACCGCATTTATCTCGGGGTGCGCGAGCAGGTGACCCGGGATCTGGAGCAGGATCCCAACGTGCAGTTTTTAGTTCAGCGGTTTGGTGCCGTGCTTCATCACGAGAGCATCGAGCCCCTCAACCGCTAAATTCCGTGGCCGGGAGCTTGCTTCCGGTTGAAAAGCAGTTTGGCTGTCCCCATCTAGGACAGACAAGCCCACAGCCCGGCGCTGGATGCCGGATTTCAAGACGAGAGACGACATATGTTTGGTAAAGGTGGAATGGGGAACCTGATGAAACAGGCCCAACAGATGCAAGAGCGTATGCAGAAGGCGCAGGAGCAGCTGGCTCAGATGGAAGTGACCGGTGAAGCCGGTGCTGGCATGGTCAAGGTCACCATGACCGGTAGCCACAGCGTCCGTCGCATCGAGATCGACCCCTCCCTGATGGAAGATGACAAGGAGCTGCTGGAAGATCTGGTTGCCGCCGCTTGTAACGATGCCGTGCGTCGTGTGGAAGAGCAGAACAAGGCCAAGATGGGCGAGCTGACCGGTGGCATGCAACTGCCGCCAGGCTTCAAGATGCCCTTCTAAGGCGACTCTCCCCGCGCATTCTTGCTCCCTTGTCGCTGGCCATTCGGGTCACGGCAAGGGGGACGGCCGAGAGACCCAAAGACGCAGCGTTATTGCTCAGGCGATACGCTGCGTTTTTTTATGGGCGCCATGCTGGCGCGGGCGGGCTCTAACTATCCCTTCTGGGGAGAGGTTGCCACAGCGAAGGCCGATTACGCCATGAAACGCAGCGCCTTGTATAGGCGGCACTATTTGTCGATACCCGCTATCGGATATCCCGGTTTGGCGTGGCCGGGCGGGAGCGGCATAATGGCGGCTTGCCGTATTGAGGAGATTGTATGAAATATATCGGAGCCCACGTCAGTGCGGCCGGCGGGGTGGAGAATACCATCGCCCGCGCCCAGGCCATCGGGGCCAACGCGTTTGCCCTCTTTACCAAGAATCAACGTCAGTGGCAGGCCGCCCCCTTGTCGGATGCCACCATCCGCGCCTTCAAGGCGGCCTGTGACAAGGCCGGTTTTCTGCCGGAGCAGATCCTGCCCCACGATAGTTACCTCATCAATCTGGGCCACCCGGATCCCGATGGTCTGGCCAAATCCCGCGATGCGTTTCTCGACGAGATGAAGCGCTGCGAGAAGCTGGGGCTTTGCTATCTGAACTTCCACCCTGGTAGCCATCTCAAGCAAATTCCCGAATTGGCCAGCCTCAAGTTGGTGAGCGAGTCCATCAACTGGGCGCTGGAGCGCAGTGAAGGGGTGACGGCGGTGATCGAGAATACCGCCGGGCAGGGGACCAACCTCGGCTGGTCGTTCGAGCACCTTGCCACCATCATCGAAGGGGTGGAGGACAAGAGCCGTGTCGGGATCTGTTTCGATACCTGCCACGCCTTTGCCGCCGGCTACGATCTGCGCACCGCAGAGAGTTGCGCTGCCGTCTTTGCCGAGTTCGACCGTACGGTGGGTTTTCACTATCTCAAGGGGATGCATATCAACGGCGCCAAGTGTACCTTCGGCAGCCGGGTCGATCGTCATCACAGCTTGCGGGAGGGCAATCTGGGGGAGGCAGTATTCCACCACATCATGAATGATGATCGCTTCGATCGCATTCCGCTGATCCTCGAGACCATAGACGAGTCCATCTGGGGCGAGGAGATCAGCTGGTTGCGCAGTCTGGCGCAGTGATACCGAGCAAGCGAATCAAAGAGAGGGAGCCGTGGCTCCCTCTCTGCTTTTTCCATCATTGGCGGGCGGGCCTGTCAGCGGCGCTCCGAGCGCGCGTTACTCTGCGCGGCTCACCTCGGCATCCTTCACCTGAGCCCGGCAGAAGTGGATAAAGTGGCGCAGGGAGGTGGAGTGGTACTTCTGCTTGTGCCAGATAAGGGAGAGCTGGCGCGGGAAGCGGCGGGAGAGTGGCAGGGCGATCAGCCGCCCATCTGCCAGGCGATCCGAGGCTGCCAGCCGGGAGATAAAGGATATGCCAAGCCCCTTCTCCACCGCCAGCATCACCGCCTCCAGGGTGTTGAGTTCAAGCCCTGGTTGCCAGCGGGGCAGCTCGGGCTGGATCTGCTGGATAAACTGCTCGCGGCTGCCCGATTGCGCTTCACGCAATACCCAGGTCTCGCCCCCAAGTCGGGAGAGGGAGAGCTCCTTCTTGTTGGCAAGCGGGTGACCGGGTGGGGCCACCACCAGCATCTCGTCCTGCAGCCAGGGTTCGGCGAGCAGGTCGGGGTGGTGGTTCTCCCCCTCGATCAGCGCCATATCCAGCTCGAAGTTGGCCAGCGCATGACAGAGCAGGTGAGTGTTGTTGATGGTCACCTTGGGGGGGAGTCCCAGCTCCTGTTTGCTGTTGGCGAGCAGGGTGGGGAGCAGGTAGTTGCCGATGGTCTGGCTGGCACCAAGGCGCAGCTGGCCGCTCGGCTCGGCATCGGGGCTGAACAGGTTCTCGATATCCTGCATCCGGGTCAGCAGCTCTTCGGCGGCCGGTTGCAGCAGGCGCCCCTCGTTGTTGAGCTGCAATCTGGGGTGAATGCGGTCAAACAACGGGGTGGAGAGCTGGCGCTCCAGCTCCTGCAGCGACTGGGAGACAGCCCCCTTGCTCAGGCAGAGCTCGTTGGCGGCAAGGCCAAGGTTTCCATAGCGGGCAATGGTGGCGAACACTTTCAGCTGCTGCAGGGTCAGTTTCATCGTGTTTGGTTTTCCTGAATGATTGATTTAATTCATTTAGATATCGTAAACGATAAGGGGGCATTATCCTATCGCCATAGTCATCAATAGAAAGGTGTCATCATGATCGCAAGAACCCGTAAATCACTGGCTGCCGCCCCAACCCCCATGGCGGGTCTGGCGCTGGGCATCGCCAGCCTTGGTTGGTGTTGGGAAAATGCCGGTCACTTCGATGGCCGGATGCAACTGCTGGGCGCTGCCATTGCGGCCGTGCTGCTGGTGATCCTGACCTTCAAGTTTCTGCTTCACCCCCGCCTGCTGTTGCAGGATCTCGCTCACCCCGTGGTGGGCAGTGTGGTACCGACCTATGCCATGGGCACCATGGTGGTCTCCAAAGCGCTGGGTATGATTGCGCCGCAAGCGGGCGAGGCCCTCTGGCTGTTTGCCGTGGCGGTTCATCTGCTGTTCCTGGCCACCTTTATCTGGCATCGCGCCAAAGAGTTTGAAATCCACCACATGGTGCCGAGCTGGTTCGTGCCGCCGGTGGGGATCATCGTGGCTGACGTCGCCTTCCCGGGTGGTCAGTTTGCCCCGCTGGCCAACGGTCTGCTCTGGTTCGGGATCATCTGCTATGGCCTGATGCTGCCGCTGATGCTCTATCGCCTGATCTTCAGCCATGAAGTGCCGGATGCCGCCAAACCGACCATCGCCATTCTGGCGGCTCCTGCCAGCCTCTCTTTGGCCGGTTACCTGACCGTCAGCCAGGAGCCGTCACTGCTGCTGGTGGCCGTGCTGTTGGGGATTGCCATCCTGATGACCGGTATCATCTATCTGGCCTTCATCAAACTGCTGCGTCTGCCCTTTTCGCCGGGTTATGCCGCCTTCACCTTCCCGCTGGTGATCGGTGCCACAGCCCTGTTCAAAGTGGCTCATCTGGTTGAAGGGTTTGCGCAAGGGAGTCACTACGTCGAGCAGATCAGACTGCTGGCCCACTTCGAGCTGGGGGTGGCTACCGTGATCGTCGGGTATGTGGCACTGCGTTACCTGATGTTTTTTCTGCCGCAGCGTAATACTGAAATGAATAACGGCATGGCCAGCCAGGGTGCTCACCGATAAATCTTGATGATGTGACATCGGGAAATGGATAAGCAGTGCGCTCCGAGAGCGACGGGATAAACGACCAGTCATACGATGGATGGACAAAGAGCCTCCACCCTGGTTGTGTAACGAGCAAAATGCCCCGCAGTGCGGGGCATTTTTTTATGGTTTTTTGATGTGGCGCCCGTGGCGGGCTATTTGCCATGGATTTAACTGGTATTACCTGTCAGGACGACTACAATGCAGCACCACTTTTTCGCTCGACCCCAATACATGTCGTCCCAAGATCCCGTATTTGACTCCTCTTTTGAAGCCCGTTTTCTGCATCCCCGCTACTGGTTCAGCTGGCTGGCGCTCGGCGTGCTGATGTTGCTCGCCTTTGTGCCGGTGCGATTGCGCGACCGTTTGGCCGAAGCCTTGGCTCCGCTGGTGTTTCGTATCTCGAAAAAACAGATTTATATCGCCAGAACCAATCTGGAGATCTGCTTCCCGGACAAGAGCCCGGAAGAGCGGGATGCCATTGCACTGACCTCGATCCGGGTCGGCCTCAAGAGTCTGTTGGGATTTGGCGAGTTCACCATGCGCAGTCAGCGTTATCTGATGAGCCGGATGCAGGTGATCGGTTGGGAGCATATCGAGGCGGAGCGGACGGCCGGCCGTCCGGTGATCCTGGTGGTGCCCCATACCTGGCCGGTGGATGCCGCTGGTTACTGCTTTACCCAGCGCGGGGTGCCGATGTGCACCATGATGAAACGGGCGCGCAATCCGGTGTTTGATTGGCACCTCAACCGTGCACGAGCCAAGAACGGCTGCCGCGTCTATGAGCGCAGCGCCGGGATCAAGGCGGTGATCAGGACCATCAAGAGCGGTCGCAGCTTCTTCTATCTGCCGGATCAGGATCATGGCCGCGAGAAGAGCATCTTCGCCCCCTTCTTTGGCTATCCCAAAGCGACCCTGCCTGCCTTGCCCCGTCTGGTGCAGGTCAGTGGCGCCAAGGCGGTGCCGCTGCTCGCCTGCTATGACGAAGAGAACCACTGCTACCGGCTGGAGATTGAGGCACCGTTCGACAACTATCCCACCGAGGATGTGATGGCCGATACCTGTCGCATGAACGACATGGTGCAACAGCAGCTGATGCGCCATCCGGGTCAATACATGTGGTTCCTCAAGATCTTCGATACCCGTGAAGATCAGGAGGGGCTGGATGGCCTCTACGAAGAGGGGATACGCCGGATCCGCAAGGGATTGTCGCCCCACGGCTGACCCAGAATTTGGATTGATTGAAATGGCCCCATGTGGGCCATTTTTTATGATAACTAGTCTGATCAGTGCCTTGCAGGCTGATGGCCAGCCTCCCCAGGGTAGAAAAAAATGTCAGGATAACTACAATAACCGTTTGTTTTTGATGACTTGATGGTCGCCATGTCTGCGTTAGATCCGGTATTTGATACCTCATTTCATAGCCGCCTACTGCATCCCAAATGGTGGGGCAGCTGGTGCGCGCTGGGCCTGCTCTCCCTGCTGGCATTTACCCCCGCGAGATTGAGGGATCGCTTTGCCGATCTGGTTTCGCCGACCCTGCTGCGTTTTTCGAAAAAGCAGGCCTATATCGCCGATACCAACCTCAAGATCTGCTTTCCCGAGCTGGATGCCGCTGCACGGCAGGCGCTGCTGCTCAAATCGATCCGGGTCGGGCTCAAGACCTTTATGGGCTTTGGCGAGCTCAGCTGGCGCAGCAAGGCGCGGCTGACCCGCCGCATCAAGGTCACCGGCTGGGAGCATGTGCAAGCGGAGCAGGCTGCGGGCCGCCCGGTGATCCTAGTGGTGCCTCATACCTGGGCGGTCGACATGATTGGCCGCTACTTCTCCATGATGGGCATTGAGATGTGCACCATGATGAAGAGCCCGAAAGATCAGGTGTTTGACTGGTACATCAACCGCGAGCGGGCCAAAGGAGGCAAGGTGTACGAGCGCAGCGCCGGCATCAAACCGGCGATCAAGTCGATCCGCGCCGGTGCCAGTTTTTTTTACCTGCCGGATCAGGATCACGGCCGCGAGGCGAGCGTGTTTGTACCCTTCTTTGGCCGCCCCAAGGCAACCCTGCCAGCCTTGCCCAAGCTGGTGAAGCTGACCGGTGCCAGAGCGGTGCCCATCTTCGCCAGCTATGACGAGGATGAGGGGCGCTATCTGCTGGAGATCGAGCCGCCGTTTGACCCTTATCCCACCGCCGATCTGCTGGCAGACGTCAATGCCATGAACCGGGTGGTGGAGATGCAGGTGGCACGCCATCCCGAGCAGTACATGTGGTTTCTCAAGATCTTCGAAACCCTGGAGCATCAGGAAGGGGATGACGGCCTCTATGAAGCGGGGATCCAGCGTATTCGTCAGGGCTTGCCGCCCGAACCTTGAAAATTGGCCCGCTTGCGGGCCATTTTTGTTGGCACAGACGCCTTTCGTATTTGGTCTGCTGTTGGTGGTTTTTAAGGCTAACAGGTGGACAAAAACAGCGCAAACAGGGGATAACAGGGTGTCTTATGAAAGGGAGAGGCAGGTGAGCGTGCGCGGAGCTATCTTCGAGAGCGGAAATAGGGTAAAAGGGCGGCCATGAAAATTCCAAATCGAATCCAACCTCTGGTTGATGACGGCCTGGTCGATGAGGTCGTCAGCCGGTTGATGAGCGGCAAAGAGGCCGACGTCTATGTGGTGCGCTGCGGCGACGAGATCCGCTGCGCCAAAGTCTATAAAGAGGCGTCCAAGCGCAGCTTCAAGCAGGCCGTGGTCTATCAGGAGGGGCGCAAGGTGCGTAACAGCCGCAGCGCCCGCGCCATGGAGAAGGGCTCCAAGTACGGTCGCAAGCAGCATGAAGAGGTGTGGCAGAACACCGAGGTCGACGCCCTGTTCAAGCTGGCGGCGGCCGGTGTGCGGGTGCCGCAGCCCTATGTCTGCCTCGATGGCGTCCTCTTGATGGAACTTATCACCGATGAAGATGGCAATGTCGCGCCGCGCCTCAACGATGTGGCACTCACCCCCGAGCAGGCGGTTATTGATCACCACAAGGTGATCCGCTATGTGGTGCGGATGCTCTGCGCCGGTCTTATCCACGGCGATCTCTCCGAGTTCAATGTGCTGGTGGATGAACAGGGCCCCGTCATCATCGACCTGCCCCAGGTGGTGGATGCCGCCGCCAACAACCAGGCCAAGGCGATGCTGGAACGTGACGTCAACAACATGCGCAACTACTACGGTATGTATGCCCCCGAGCTGCTCAAGACCCGTTATGCCCAGGAGATGTGGGCGTTGTTTGAAGATGGCAAACTCACCCCCGAGAGCGAGCTGACAGGTCACTTTGAAGAGAGCCGAGCCGCCATCGATCTCGATTCGGTGCTGCAGGAGATCGAGAGCGCCGAGGAGGAGGCCTATGCCCGTCAGGCCCGGATGAAGGCGGAGCAGGAAGACAGCTACTAACGGTCTTGCCACATTCGCAAAAAGAGCGCCTTCGGGGCGCTCTTTTTATTACTGCTGCGGCTATGGTCGGCTGGGGCAGGGGGCTAGCTGATACATCTCCAGCCAGTTGCGATCCCCCGGATGGAAGTGCCGCCCCAGCAACACGCCACCGGCTGCCGTAATGACCTTGCGGGAGGCCAGATTATCCTGGTCACAGCAGATCAGCACCGGCGCTGCCAGCACCTGTTGTTGTACCCAGCGTAGCAGCACGATCGCGGCCCCTTCGCCACGGTGAGAGGGGCGGGTTTCGTAACCGATATGACCCAGCCACTGGCGGGTTGCCTCATTGTCACCGTGACGAAGACGCAGGGTGGCGATGATCTCCTCGCCATCGAGGGCAAAATAGGTGGTGGTCGGCAGGTATCCACTGGGCAAGTTGCGCCCTTTGGCGTGATCCAGCAGGCTCTGTAGCCAGCCGTCCGGGTCAAATTGTGCCACCTGATAGAGCGGCTGTCCGTCTTTGGCGCATTCGGTGACATAGCGCCGGTAAGCCGGGGCATCTGCCAGCCTGGCCGGTCGGCACTGCAGAGCGAGCGCTGCGCTCATGACAGGAGCGCACAGGGCGGCAGCGGTTGCGGCTCGTTGTGGTGGAGCTCCTGCACGCAGGCCCGTTGCCTTCCAGCCTGTTTGGCGGCGTAAAGAGCCTGATCCGCTCGTAGGTAGGCCGCTTCAAACCCCTCGTCAGGGTGCAGCGAGGTGAGGCCGATGCTGAGGCTGATGGGGCCACCGGCCAGCGCCCGGGTCGCCTCGGCGATCTGCTGTTGCAGACTGTGGCAGTAGTCGGGCAGGGTCTGCGGGTCCGCCATCAGCAGCAGGGCCAGCTCATCGCCACCAAGCCGACCGGCCATGCCCTCGGAAGGCAGGGTATTGGCGATCACCCGACCCACGGCCCGCAGCATGGCATCACCGGCGGGGTGGCCGTGGCGGTCGTTGATCTGCTTGAAGTTGTCCAGATCGATCAGCAGCAGCTGGCTAGGGCTAGCCATCTTGCGGGCACGCAGGGCAACCTGGCGTTCGAAATAGTGGCGGCTGAACAGGCCAGTCAGCTCGTCCTGATTGGCGCGCCGCTCCAGCTTGCGCTGGGTGACCAGCAGGGCTTGCTGTTGGCGGGTGTGGACCAGGCTCAGCAGCAGATAACTGCGGGCGATGGTAAAGAGCAGGCTGAGCAGGATCACAGGCCCGAGCAGCGGGTCGGTGAAGGAGTTGGCCGCCAGCTCCGGCTGCCAGAGATGTTTGGCGATCCGCAGCAGTTGTAACAGCAGTTGCAGGCCGAGCAGCAGAATGGCAAAGCGCAGCACCCGATAGACGGGGGCCAGCCGCTGGTAGCGCCAGAGCTGCCAGATAAGCAGCGCAATCTGCAGCGAGAGCACGCCGGAGAGCACGATGATCCGGCTGTGCACATCAAAGAGGGGTTGCTGCAGGGCGGTCAGGGCAAACAGGACGAAACCGCCGAGGGTAACGGCGGGCAGCAGCCAGCCCAGTTGGTCGGCTTCACGGCGAAAGAAGTGGCGCATACCCCGTTCACAGAGCAGGGTGGTCGACATCAACAGCAGGTTGGTGCAGAGAATATTGGCAAGGGATGCATTTCCCTCAAGGGGGCGCAGCAGCAGGCAGCAAAAAGCCCCCGCGATAACCAGTTCCCCCGCTGACCAGTAGATCAATGCCCTGATCTGGCGATGGGTGTGCCACATGGCGGCGAAAATGGTGGCGACCCCCACATGTGACAGCGTGACGAACAGCACCAGACTCAACAACTGGGCCGAGGAAAACAGACTTGGCATCAAGGGGCTCTCTGGGAAGTCACCTGTGAACGAACAGGCGATGGGGTATCGCCCGCTGGCAGTGGCCGATCACAACATGAATCCAACCTATTATCAATGGGTTAAATGGCCGAATGTGCTCACCTCCGACTTCTTGCAGGATGGCGACTGCTGACTCGATTTATCAGCGCACAAGGAGCCATTTTATTGTCTTGTCAGTCAATTTCGCTGCGTGAAAGGTGGTTGTGTTGGCGGCAGGCAGGTCGGGCAGCAACTTGCTCGCCTCCTCACAGGTAAACACTGGGGGATGATCAATACGCTGGTAGGGGATAGCCAGCTGATCCAGCAGGGAATAGATTGCCACAAAGACTCCTTTTGTCGGCGAAGAGTGGTCAGAACGGGATGGGCGGGAATAACGACCGGATCGAGCTTACCAGTTTGACTCCCGCCTCGCAGCCTGCGTGACGATTGCGAGCAGGCACTGTATGAACGTACAATAGTCCCATTCTCGGACAGCTCCTTTACGCTTCATGACTGCAACCCAGCCCACCGTACCCGCCACTCCGCCCCTCGACGGTTTTATCCTGACCCGCCACGGTCGGGACGTACGCGGTCGTAACGGGCAGCCTGCTACCACCGAAATCGTGATGTGGCTCTGGAGCGCGCAGGGGCCGGTGCGAGTGGTGGTGCCGGGGCAGGAGCCGGTGTTCTTTTTGCCACAGAACCACATGGCAGAAGCCGCCGAGCTGTTCAAGGGGGCCGGGGTGAGCGGGCGGTTTCGCCGCCTGCCGATGCACACCTTCGACGGTCGCCCTGTGGTGGGTTGCTATTTCACCACCCTGAGCGCCTTTCACCGCGCCATCGAGCTGCTGCTCATTCGCGGACTGGAGCACTTCGAGGCGGATATCCGGCTGCCGGAGCGGTTTCTGATGGAGCGTTTCATCACCGCTGGCGTGCGCTTCGATGGCCGGGCGGTAAAAAAGGGGGGCAAGCAGGGCTACTGGGAGGTGAACGAGGCGCGCTGCGCGCCGCAGGCGGTGACACCGACCCTCTCCTGGGTGTCGCTGGATGTGGAGTGCGCCATGGACGGGGCCCTCTTCTCGGTCGGTCTTTACAGCGAACAGGATGCGCGGGTCATCATGATCGGCACCCCGGAGGCGGATGCCGAGAGCTGGAGCACCCAGGTCCAGTGGGTAGAGGACGAGAGCGCCCTGCTGAGTGCGCTGGAGAGCTGGTTCAGCCTGCATGACCCCGATCTGGTCATCGGCTGGAACGTGGTTAATTTTGATTTTCGCCTGCTGCTACGCCGCGCCGAGCTTAACAAGCGGCGGCTGCGGCTCGGGCGAGGTCGTGAGCTCTGCTTCTGGCGCTCGTCACGGGGCGATCCCCAAACCGGCAACGTCATCATTCCCGGACGCATGGTGCTCGATGGCATCGATACCCTCAAAAGCGCCACCTGGCAGTTTGCCAGCTACAGCCTGGATGCGGTGGCGAGCGAACTGCTTGGCCGTGGCAAGGATATCGAGGATGTGGCCAATCGGGGGGAGAAGATCACCGAGCTGTTCCACTCCGACAAGGAGGCGCTGGCTCGCTATAACCTGGAAGATTGCAAGCTGGTGTGGGAGATCTTCGACTACTGCCACCTTATCCCCTTTGCCATCGAGCGCGCTTCCCTCACCGGTCTTGAGCTGGACAGGGTGGGGGGCTCGGTGGCGGCCTTTACCAACCTCTATCTGCCGCGGCTCCATCGTGGCGGCTACGTGGCCCCCAATCTGCCGGCCGACGGGGGGCTGGCAAGCCCCGGCGGCTATGTGATGGACTCCAAACCCGGTCTCTATCGCCATGTGCTGGTACTCGATTTCAAGAGCCTCTATCCCAGCATCATCCGCACCTTCTGCATCGACCCCATGGGACTTATCGAAGGGCTGCAGCATCCCGAGCACGCCATTCCGGGCTTTCGCGGCGCCATGTTCTCCCGCGAGCGGCATTTCTTGCCGGATCTCATCGCCACCCTCTGGGCGGCGAGGGACAGAGCCAAGGCGGCCAGCAACAAGGCACTCTCCCAGGCCATCAAGATCATCATGAACTCCTTCTACGGCGTGCTGGGGTCGGGGGGCTGCCGTTTCTATGATCCGCGCCTAGCCTCATCTATCACCCTGCGTGGCCACAGCATCATGCAGCAGACCCGCGAGTGGATTGAAGAGAAGGGGTTCGAGGTGATCTATGGCGATACCGACTCCACCTTTGTACATCTGGGGCGCGAGACCAGCCCCGATGAGGCGGATGAGATCGGCCAGCGACTGGCTCAAATGATCAACGATAACTGGGCTGCACTGATCAGGCGCGAGTTCGATCTGCCGAGTTATCTCGAGATCCAGTACGAGACCCACTATCGCCGCTTTCTGATGCCCACCATCCGCGGCTTGGAGAAGGGGAGCAAGAAGCGCTATGCGGGGCTGGTTGGCAAGGCCAGTGAGGGGAGTGAACAGCTGGTATTCAAGGGGCTCGAATCGGTGCGCACCGACTGGACCATGCTGGCCAAGCAATTCCAGACCCGCCTCTATGAGCTGGTGTTTCACGATGAAGATCCCAGCGGTTATGTGCGCACCATGGTCGATGAGACCCGCGCCGGTCGTCACGACGATCTGCTCATCTACCGCAAACGGCTGCGCCAGAAGCTCGAAGAGTATCAGAAGAATGTGCCGCCCCATGTGCGGGCGGCGCGGCTGGCCGATGAGGAGAACCTGCGCCGCGGGCTGCCCCAGCGCTATCAGCATCGGGGCGCCATCGCCTATCTGATGACCCTCAATGGCCCCGAGCCGCTGGAATACAGGCGCAGTGCCATCGATTACGAACACTATATCGACAAGCAGTTGCGGCCCATTGCCGACGCCATCCTGCCCTTTATCGGCGAGTCGTTCGACCGGATCTGCGGCCAGCAGCTGGATCTTTTCTGATTGCTGCAAGTTGGCACTTTACTTCTCATGAGTACTGGATAAAAATACAGTTATAAATCATGGAGAAGTTTCCTATGCGTCTTGAAATCATCATCGACAGAAAACATCAGATCCCGACCTCGACCATGGAGGCGCTGCGTCAGGAGCTGCTCAAGCAGCTTGGCGAAAAATTCCCCGACATCCATGTGCGGGTCGCGCCAGGCAGTGCCATGGCTCTGACCGTCAGCCGTGCCAGCAAGGAAGACAAAGAGCTGGCCGAAGCCATGGTGCAGGAGGTGTGGGAGAACGCCGACAGCTGGATGCCGGAAGAGAACGTCGCCTCCTGATCCCCATGGTCAGTGGATAATTCTGGGCGGTGGATAAATGGGTAGCTGAAAAACGGGCATGCCCGCGAATGATCCGCCGATCCCCGGACAACAAAAAACGCAGCCAGGTGGCTGCGTTTTTTGTGGGTGGTGAGAGGCTCGCGGTGGCTTGTCTGGCTCTGGGTTGAGCCATGCCCGTTACAACCCCGCCCAGCTTTTCAGGCTCTGCTGCTGCACCCGGCGGTTGGCTTCGCGGATCTCCCCTTTGGCACGCAGATCGGCCAGTGCGATAGGCAGTGCGGCGCGGATCTCGTCACTGCTCATTCCGGCTTTGAGGGCCGGGTGATAGGCCATCTTGAGCAGCACATAGTCCAGCCCGGTCAAAAAGCTGTCGATGCTGTTGTCATTGAAGATGGAGGGAAACACCTTGTCCGAGTCGTTGGGCAGCCCCATCACCTGAGTGAACTCCTCCACCACGCAGTCGAGAAAGCGTCCCTTGGCCCGGCTGTAGTCTACCGGAATGATGATGGTGGCACGGCTGATCTCGTGTTTCGCATTGGTTGCGAAGTTGGCAAGGCAGAGCCCCTCCTTGAGCGCCATCTTGACCGATGGATCCCCCCCCATGGTGCGGTTGGCCCAGCTCTTCATCTTGCTGTAGTCGGTCATGATCAGGGTGAGGTTGGGCTTTGCGGCCACCATGCTGATGGAGTGGCCGGTGATGCGGGCCAGATGGGCCGCCTGTACCTTCACCACGTCGGCCTGCAGCGGCTTGTCACCCGACTCGTTGATAAGTTGCAGCCGGATCGGCTGCTGCCAGCGGGCAAAACGGGTCTGCCTGGCTTCGCCATACTCCCGCTCCATGGCGATGGCCATAAAGCTCTCGGTGAGATAGCTGTCGCTCTGCCAGCGCTCATCGGCACGGGCGCTGTGGCCCGCGAGCAAAAGCAGCAGCGCCAGCAGCCCGCGTGACGCGCGGCGGGGATGGGCTGCGCGGCCCATGTTGGCCATTACCAAAGTGGCAATAAAGTGCGTGGCACCAAAGGGGATGGCGGCAAATGACATGTTTCCTCCCTGAAACGGTTGTCAGCCTAGCGGTTGGCCTTGTCGATATCACGCCAGGTGAGCCAAAGCCTGAGATCAAACTCCAGTTGATGATAGTCGGACTCCATGTGCTGGCAGAGCTGGTAGAAGCTCTTGTTGTGATCCTTCTCTTTGATATGGGCCAGCTCGTGCACCACGATCATTTTCAGGAACGGGGGCGGCGCCTCCTTGAACAGGGCGGCGATGCGGATCTCGTTCTTGGCCTTGAGCTTGCTGCCCTGTACCCGGCTGACGTAGGTGTGCAGGCCGAGGGCATCCTTGATCACGTTGATCTTGCCATCGAACACCACCTTTGACAGGGGCGCCGAGCTCTTGAGGTAGCGGTTCTTCAGCTCCATGGTGTAGGCGAGCAGCGCCTTGTCGCTCTGGATCTGGTGGCTTTCCGGATAGCGTTTGGCCAGCATCTCCCCCAGCTTGCCTGCCGCAATCAGCTGCTGTACCTGTGCCTTGAGAGGGTCGGGATAGCCGCCCAGATAAGTCAGTTCCGCCATGGTGTTACTCGTTACATCAAAAAGAGCGTCATTGTAGTTATCTCGGGCGGGCTTGCCTACTGCGGGCCGATGCTGCAAGGGGCTCTGGCGCAATAAAAAGGGCGGCCATTGCAACAATGGCCGCCCTGCGGGGCGTATTGACGATCAGCGTCGGCGATAGAGACCCGGATCCACCTCTTCATAGTGGCTGGTCAGGTATTGATAGAAGGCGAGATGGGAAGGCGAGCTGGGTTTTTTCAGCTCCTCGCTCACCCGATCCGGCTTGGCGATGATGAACTTCGGATTCTGGCGCTGGATATCGGCCAGCACTCGCTCGCGCACGTCATAGGGCGGATTGACGTTGGCAAAGAAGAGGTAGGCGGACGCTGGCTGGCGATCGGTCCAGAGATAATATTGCGGTTGGATGCCATCGACCCAGATCTTGTCGCTCGGACTGGTCTCGGCCTTGATGCGATCGACCCGTACCTGCGCCGCCGGATTGAAGGGGCGACCCCTGAGAGTCCCTTCCCAGGCGTTGTTGATCATCAGCAGCAGCATGGCCAGCGTTGCGAGCCAGGGGGTAGCACTGCGCACATCCCAGGCGCGCCAGAGGGGGATGAGGATCAGCACCGGCAGCGCCCACAGCAGGCTGGTGCCGAGCACCTCGTTGACCCGTTCGAGGGACCACTCCTTGGTGCTCCAGCCAAAGGCGAGCTGCTGGGCCAGCAGCCAGCTGGCAGTGAGTACCACCAGCGAGATGCAGAGCAGGCCGATCGCATCAGCCTGTTGTTCGCTGCGATCCAGCAATACCGCCAGCGGCAGCACCGCCAGTTGCAGATAGAGCACGTCGTAGTGATCGAACACATGTCCGGAGACCGAGTTGGCGATCAGGGTAAACAGCACCCCAAACAGGGTCGCCAGCAGGGCTGGCAGATACCACTCCTGACGGCGGCTCAGCATCAGAATGATGAAGGCGGGCAGCAGCATGATAAGGCCTGTGCGCAGCAGGCCGACGGCGCCCACCATGGGGGAGAAGCCATTGCCGTAGCTCCCTTCGAAGAAGATGTCGAAGGCGTAGTATTTGAAGGCCGCCAGCAGATCATGCTGCTGGAAGTAGGCGTAAAGCGGGCCGCCAATCAGCGCCAGACCGAGTAGGCTGGAGATGAGCAGCAAGATGGCGTCACGCCACTTCTCGTGCAGGCACCAGTGGCAGAACAGCACCAGATACCAGGCGCCCCAGAAGGCGCCGTTGTTGGTGCGCATCCAGGCGACGATGGCGAAGGTAAGGGCCGCCACCAGTGCCGGCCACCAGCGAAATCCCTTGTCCAGCAGCAGGGTAATGAAGGCCCACTGGGCGATGAGGGCGAGGTGGAAGGTCCAGTCCTCGGTCATGTTGCCGTAGTAGTAACGGGTGCCGTAGAGAGCCAGCACCGCCAGCATGGCGCCGAGGCGTGCCTTGAACGAGAGTCCGAGCTGGGCAAAGGCCTGCCAGCTGGCCAGCAGTCCGAGCCAGCAGAGCACCCACTCCAGTGCCCAGATCCCGACAAATCCCCCCATTCCATAGCCCAGCGCATCGAGGGCGAAGATCATCGGCCCCTTGATGTCGATCATGTCGCGATAGAGCACACCCCCTTCGCTCCACATCTTGCCCATCACCGCGAACAGCGAGGCATCAAAGCCTGGCGCCATGGCATGGAAGAGCGGGTTGCGCAGACAGAAGAGCAGCGCCAGCAGGGCGGTCAGCAGCACGATGGTTGGCTTGATACCCGGGTTGACGCGAGGGGGAGTGAAACGGATGGAGTGATTCATGAAGTCGCCTGTTCCTGCAGCTGGTCTTGAAAGCGGGCCTATCTTGCCGAGCTAGTGAGTGCGATGCAATGGGGCAGGCCCGTGTGGGGCAAATATTCTCGAAAAAGCCCGGTTCTTGCAGGGAACCGGGCGCTGGCTGCGGCAATATTGGCCGTCAGGGGGGATGTGGCAACAGCCATCCCCCCCTTTACCTCAATTGATGTACTCAATCAGGGGCGGCTGCGCTTCCAGCGCGGGCAGATGACGGGCCCAGCGGATAAAAGCGTCGGCCAGGGTGATGCCGAGCTCCTGATTGTGCTGGGTCAGGGTCCGCGCCAGTGCGGTGTAACCCTCCTTGCCGGAGGCGGTATAGGCGCTCGACACTCCGCGATAGATCTGTTCGGCATTGACCGCTTGCCACTGGCCGGGAGCGGCTTCCCACTCCAGTCGGGTGATGCGCTGGCCCTTGGGCCGATCGGCCTGATAGGTGAATCGCACCCCCGCGGTGTAGGGGAAGCTGCCATTGCCATTGCCATTGCCGGCCACGCCGTTGTTGGTGGCGTTGTCGATGGCATTTTCCAGCGCCTCCGCCAACTCGTGACCGTGCACCCGATAGAGGGTGAGGGGAATGGCAAACGGCAGCAGGCGACCGGCGATATCCGCTTCGCTCAGGGGGCCCGGCTCCAGTGAGCAGCGCACGCCGCCAGCATTGTGCAGGGCAAAGTCCACCTCGCCGACCTGTTCACGGGCGGCGGTCAGCATGGCGCGGGCCACCAGCGGGGCGAGCTGGCTGCCGTGGGGCAGGGTGGCATCCGGCAGCCGCTGATGGGGCAGTGGCGCCGCCAGCCGGGTGACGATGCGCTGGCTCATGGTTTCAATCTCCGGCCGATAGCGTTTGGCCAGATGTTGTTCAAGCTGTGGATCCGGCTCACAGAAGGTGAGCCCGACAGGTGGCGTGGAGGCAAACGGCCAGGGCTGCCAGGGGAGCCACTCCAGCTGCCCCTGACTTTGCACGACGCGGCCCGCCTCATCGAAGGTGAGCTCACAGACACCGAGGCAGAGGGCGCTGTGGCCAGCGTGCAGGATAGCCACCCCGTTGTTCATCAGCGGATAGCTGCCTTCGCTTGGCAGACCCAGCGGCGCGAGATCGCCGAGCAGGCTGTGGGTATGGCCGCCAATGATGAGACTGAGCTCGGGGAAGCGCTCGGCCAGCAGCTTGTCCTGATCCAGCCCGAGGTGGCTCAGCAGCACGATATGCTGGATCCCTTCGCGCTTGATCTCCCGCAGCACCCGGGTGAGGGTGTCGGCGACCGCGTGGAAACGGGTGTGGGGATCCGGGTTGGCGATGGCAGCCATCTGGGCGAGGGTGATGCCGAGCAGCGCAAAGGGAACCCCGTCGATCACCTGACGATGCCAGGGCTGATGGGCGTCGTAGAGGTGGGGAATATCCCACAGCCCAAGCGGCGTGTCGGCTGGCTCCTGACTGTTGTCCAGATTGGCGGCCAGCACCGGAAAATCGAGCTGGCGCAAGAACTCCACCAGCGGGCCATTGCCCAGATCGAATTCGTGGTTGCCAAGTACCATGGCATCGGGGGCCAGCATGGCGAGCAGGTCGGCGTTGGCGCGCCCTTTGAAGCGGTTGAAATAGAGAGAGCCCTGAAAGGAGTCGCCACCGTGCAGAAACAGAAAACGCTGGCCAGCTGCTGCGGCTTTTGCACGCAGTTGGGTCAGTCGGGTCAGGATCCGGGCATAACCGCCGCACTGGGTGCGCCATTGGCCTTCACCGACAGGGGAGAAGCTCATGGGCGCGCCATCGAAGTGGGAGTGGCAATCACTGAAATGGGCAAGTTGAACCGTAATACTCATCTCGGTCCTCCTTAGGGGGAAAATGAGCACCGAGTCTACTGCAAAGGGGGGGGAGGATACCAGCCCGGCAGGGTGCCGGGCTGGTCAGCGATCAGGCGGGTACCATGATCTGGGTGGCGACGATCACCACCAGCAGGCCGACGGCGACCGGCATACTGGTGCGCTTGACCACCTCGAACGGCGAGAGCTTGCCCATCCCGGCACAGGCGACCACCACCCCGGAGACCGGAGAAATGGTGCGACCCAGGTTGGAGGCTTGCAGCATGGGAATCACCAGATAGGCCGGGTTGATGCCAAGGCTGCTGGCCAGATTGGGGATCAGCTCCACGAAGGCATAGAAGGGGGCATTGCCCGAGCCCGTGGTGAAGGCGGCCAGGGTGGTGATCACCACCAGTGACAGCATCATGATCAGGCCGCCCGAGCCGAGATCCTGCGCGTGAGCCAGCAGGGTGTCGATAAAGCCGATGGTCATCAGACCTTGGGCGAAGACACCGGCACCGACCAGCAGCATGACCACACCGGCAAAGGCGTCAGCCATGTTGCGCCAGCAGACCTGCAGACCGTCCAGCAGCTCCTTGCCATTGCGGATACGCACGAGTTCCAGCAGGCTGGCCAACACCATGCACATGACGATGATGGTGACGATATCCAGTTGCGGGCCCCATTTGCCGTCAAACACCAGTACCCCGATGATGGGGGTAAAGGGCAGGATGGCGTAGAAAGCGGGGGCGGTAGTCACCAGGTCACCCGGGGCGACCGGCTCGTTGTGCTCACCGGATTTTTGATCAAGGTAGCGCTGCCAGAAGAAGTGGGTCACCGCCATGCAGGCGATCGCCACCAGCGAGATGGGCAGGGTCAGCTTGAAGGCAAAATCCAGCAGCGGCATGTTGGCGGCCTGGGCGGCCATCACCACGTCACCGGAGGTCGGTGCCAGAATGATGGCGGCTGGCGAGGCGCACACGGCCGCAGCCGCGCCACGGGAGATCCCCATGTTGACCATCAGCGGGAACAGGGTAGCCATCAACAGCACGCCGAGGCCGGTGGCGGAGCTCACCGCAAGCGACATGGCGCAGGCTACCAGATAGGCAGCCACCAGCAAGATATAAGGGGACTTGATGATGCCAAGCGGTTTGCTGGCCAGCTTGACCAGAATGGTGTTGGCGCCGATATGGCTCATGTAGCCGGCGAAGCCGCACAGCACCATGATCAGCATCCCCAGTCCACCGCCACGGTCATTGAGCAGGAAGCGGACGTATTCGAAGATATCGGTTGCGATATAACCGGTGCTGACCACCTTGCTCGGCAGTACCGGCTTGCCCATCATGGCGGTGATGACCAGCAGCAGCAAGCCGCCGCTCAGCAGCACCCCGGTCGCGGAGTATCCTTTGAAAATGGCACGGCCCACCACCAGGGTGACCAGGGTGCCAACGATGAGTTCCAGCATATGTTGCCTTCTGATTGGATGAGAATGGAGGGAGTCTATTCCGATAGGGGTAGAGTGGCGACTGGAAACAGGATGTTGTGTGAGCTAAATCAACGTTTAACCCCATGAACAGAATTAAAGAAAGGTAAAGGTACTTTACCCAGCGGGTTTGGCTACCTACCCTTGCCAGCCTTGGTTGTCTTTTGAGGCTTTTATATGGTGGTTGGTGATTTTTCAGGCATTAAACGCTCTGTTTTCCTGCTTGCGATGCTATTTTCACCTACTTGCGTGTTTGCAGTAACCAATGACGGTTTTCATCAAACCGGTCCTCATCAGGCGGTCGCCATGCGGCGTCTCATGGCTCCTCACTCTTACGGCGTACTGGTGGTTGCCGAGGGGAACAGACCCCGTTTTGCCGCGCTGGCATCCAAAACCACCGAAGCAAACTGCCTGGCCCGTCATGCCATCCGGGTAGATGGGGTCGCGCTGCTGGTCACTCCGAGATTCTATGCCAAAGAGGGAAAACGGGGACTTTGCGAGCTGTGGCTCAATGAGGGGGCAGATCAGGACTTTTTTGCCAACCGTCTTAAAAATGATCATTTTATTCAGATAGATGGTCATGACATCAATGTGAAAAACTATCACCTCGACTGGCAGCGCATCAGCCGTCATGCTCAATAAAAATACAGTTTTGGCCTTGTGCCATACTCTGCTCACGCAACCTGTGAGCGTGCTCTGATTTCTGGGCGCATCATTGTATTGCGCCGCCTCGTCGTCACACATAGGCTATACCCGTCATCTGTGTGGCGGTGGGGTTCACCAAGGTTGGTACTCCGCCCGTGCAATCAAGGAAGGTAGTCTGGCATGGTCAGCAAGGTTTATGGAGTAGTGGGGGTCGGGTTGTTGCTGTTGCCCCTGATGAGTCAGGCTCAGCCGAGCCGGCCGCAAGTGGTGCCAGAGTCCCGCATCAATGTCCGTTTTTATGAGGTCAATGCAACCAGTCCGGAGCAGCTTGCCCGGGCGATTACCCAGAGTGCTCCCAAGGTGAATGGCAAGCCAGTGCTCGGCAAGGCGAGTTATCAGGTGGACTGGCAGCTGGATACCGAGCAGTTGCCGGGGCGCTGCCAGCTCAACCGGGTGACGGTGACCACCAACGCCACCGTGTTGCTGCCCCGCTGGCGTCAGAGCGCGAACAGTAACGATCCTGCCCGCCAGCGCTGGGGGCGTCTGCTCTCCAGCATGTTTGACTACGAATCCCGCTTCAAGGAGATGGTGCTGCAGGGGGCCAATCAGGTGGGTGGCGCCATTGCGGGATTACCCGGTCATGCAGATTGTCAGGCGCTGCGCTATGCCGCGTGGGCAGCAGGCAGTGGCGAGCTGAACAAGATTAAGGGACGGCTCGACGGATTCCAGCGTCAGACAGGTTACGGCGAACAGCTTGGGGTGCACTGGCCCAAGTGAGCGCTATCTCAAGACGCAATATCCAGCATCGCACGATTTGATAAACAGAATGGCCGCCCGATGGGCGGCCATTCTGTTTGTTTGCAGAGTCCGGTTCAGACCAGCGCTTTGCCTTTGAGC
>NZ_JBFOCS010000022.1:0-6676 GCF_040907905.1 Aeromonas sp. s13
GGGTCGCCCTCTCCATTTCATATTCGAGACAAGAGAAAGACCCATGAGCCAAACACCCTGGTGGCAGAGTGCCGTGATTTACCAGATTTACCCCAAGAGCTTTCAGGATTCCGCGGCCCGTGGCACCGGCGATCTCAAGGGGATCATGGCCCGCCTCGACTATCTCAAGACCTTGGGCGTCGATGCCCTCTGGCTGACTCCCGTTTACGTCTCCCCGCAGGTGGACAACGGCTACGACATCGCCGACTACCTTGCCATCGACCCCGCCTACGGCACCATGGCAGATTTTGAGGCGCTGCTGGCCGCCGCCCACGCGCACGACATCCGCATCGTGATGGATATCGTGGTCAACCACACCTCCACCGAGCACGCCTGGTTCAAGTCGGCGCTGGGGGATAAAAACAGCCCTTACCGCGACTACTACATCTGGCGCGATCCGGTGGATGGCGGCGTACCCAACAACTGGCAATCCAAGTTTGGTGGCAGCGCCTGGGAGCTGGATCCCGCCACCGGTCAGTACTACCTGCACCTGTTTGCCCGCGAGCAGGCGGATCTCAACTGGGAAAATCCGGCGGTGCGCGCCGAGGTGAAAAACATCATCCACTTCTGGGCGAAGAAGGGGGTGGACGGTTTCCGGCTCGACGTCATCAACCTTATTTCCAAGGATCAGGCGTTCCCGAGCGACGACAGTGGCGATGGCCGCCGTTTCTACACCGACGGGCCGCGCATCCACGAATTCCTGCAGGATGTGAGCCGCGATGTCTTCGCCCCGGTGGGGGCCATGACGGTGGGGGAGATGTCCTCTACTTCGCTGGAGCACTGCCAGCGCTATGGCGCGCTGGACGGCTCCGAGCTCTCCATGGTGTTCAACTTCCACCACCTCAAGGTGGATTACCCCAACGGCGACAAGTGGACGAAAGCACCGTTCGATTTCCTCGAACTCAAGCGCATCTTCAACCACTGGCAGAGCGGTATGCACGGCAAGGGGTGGTCGGCGCTGTTCTGGTGCAATCACGACCAACCGCGCATCGTCTCCCGCTTCGGTGACGAGGGTGAGCATAGGGTGGTCGCCGCCAAGATGCTGGCCAGCACGCTGCATGGCCTGCAAGGCACCCCCTACATCTATCAGGGGGAGGAGATAGGCATGACCAACCCCGGCTATCAGCACATCAACGACTATCAGGATGTGGAGAGCCGCAACATCTTCGCCATCAAGCAGGCGGAAGGGATGAGCGAGGCCGAGATCCTCGCCATTCTCGGCGCCAAGTCCCGCGACAACTCGCGCACGCCGATGCAGTGGAGCGCCGCCCCCAACGCCGGTTTTACGGCAGGCAATCCGTGGCTCAAACCTGCCGCCAACTATCCCGAGATCAACGCCGAGGCGGCGCTGGCCGACCAGCACTCGGTGTTCTGGCACTATCGGGATATTATCGCCCTTCGCAAGGCGCACCCCATCTTCACTCAGGGGGATTATCAGGAACTGCTGACCGGGCACCCGCAGATCTGGGCTTATGCCCGCCGAGCCAACGGTCAGACCCTGCTGGTGGTGAGCAACTTCTACGGCGAGCCGGTGGAGTTTACCTTGCCTGCCGAGCTGCAAGGCGGGCAAGGTCGCCTGCTGCTCGGTAACTACCCGGATAGCCCGGCCCAACCGCAATCGGGTATGCTGCGCCCTTATGAATCCCTGATCTGGCTGATGGAGTAGGCGATGACGAAAGTGGTGCGCGGTGCCGAGTGGCAGAAGATGGTGGCGGGGGAGCCCTATGACGCGGGCGATCCCGAGCTCAAAGCGGCACGTGAGCGCTGCCGAAGGCTTTATCACACCTTCAACACCTGCTGGCAGGAGAAACCAGCGCGGGATGCTTTGCTGCACGAGCTGCTCGGTGGTCGCGGCCAGGAGTGCGCCATCAACCCGCCGTTCTTCTGCGACTATGGCGCCAATATCTTCGTCGGCGAGAACTTCTACGCCAACGTCAATTGCACCATCCTTGACGTCTGTGAGGTGCACATCGGCGACAACGTGCTGCTGGCGCCCGGGGTGCAGATCTACACCGCCGCTCACCCGGTGGCGGTGGCGCCACGTATCAAGGGTGTCGAGTTCGGCAAGCCGGTGCGGATCGGTCACAACGTCTGGATTGGCGGCAGCGTCGTCATCTGCCCCGGCGTCACTATCGGTGACAACAGCGTTATAGGCGCAGGCTCGGTGGTGACCAAAGATGTGCCCGCCAATGTGGTGGCGGCCGGCAACCCTTGCAAGGTGCTTCGGCCGATGACGGCACAGGAGCTTGAAGGCGTCATCCAGCGGTGAACAGGGGCCATGAATGCTATTGCTATCTGATTGATAGAAAAGCAACTGTCAGATTGTTTTGCATTCAGGGCTTATGTTCGGGGCCGTTTGGTCGATACTGTTGAGTGCAGGAGGAACCCTATGGATATATCAAGTTCTGCAAATGCGTCGTTTGGTTCTGCTCTGATGACGGCCAGTCTGGCCAAGAAACAGCAGACCCAAGAGGGCGAAGCTGCGCTGAAGCTGCTGCAAAACGCAGCACAATCAGCGCCGGTTGCACCGACATCGGCCAGCGCTTCTCTGGGAAGCAAGATCGATATTCGCGTCTGACCCTAATGAAAAAGCCCCCATCTCGCGATGGGGGCTTTTTTATCTCTGCGATTTGCGGGATCAGACCGGGAAAGGAGCTGGCGCCTCGAAGGTCATCCGCTCGCCACTGCGGGGGTGGCTGATGGTCAGGCTGGCCGCATGAAGGTAGAGATGGGGCGCTGCCGCCAGCGCATCCGGATGGGCATAGAGGTTGTCACCCAGGATCGGGTGCCCCAGCTCCAGCATATGGACGCGCAGCTGGTGGGAGCGACCTGTGATGGGGGTCAGCTTGATCAGACTGTTGCCGTTCTCCACCTTCAGTTTCTGCCACAGGGTCAGAGCGTGACGCCCCTCCTCGTGATCCACCTTCTGTTTCGGGCGGTTGGGCCAGTCGACGCAGAGCGGCAGGTCAACCTGACCCGACTCTGCTTCCGGCTCGCCCCACACCCAAGCGAGGTAGTGCTTCTCTGTCTCCCGCTCGCGAAATTGTCGGCTCAGCTCCCGGTGAGAGTTGGGATTGAGGGGAATGACAATGACGCCAGTGGTGGACATGTCGAGGCGATGAGCTGCCGCCGCTTTGGGGTGTTGCTGTTTCACCCGATGCAGGACGCTGTCTTCATTCTCGGGGCCGCGCCCGGGGACGCTTAGCAGGCCAGTGGGCTTGTTGACCACCATGATGTCCTTGTCCTTGAACAGGATATCGAGCCAGGGTTCCAGAGGCGGTGAGTATTCAAACATAAATGTCTCGCATCAGAAGGTGGGGGCAAGCCCCCATCAGTTATGGGTAACCATGACAAAGCGGCCTTGGCTATCCAGTTTGAGCTGGGTCTGGCCGCTGTCGGTCGGTACCTTGTCAGTTATGGGTGACCACGATAAAGCGGATGGCATCCAGCTTGAGTTGGGTCTGATCGATCAGGTGGTGCAATTCTGCCTGCAGAGTGCGCAGATAATCCAGCTCGCTGTCGCGCACGTTCGGGTTGACTGCCTTGAGCGCTTCCAGACGATCCAGATCCTGCTGCAGGGTCTGCGCCATCTGGGCGCGGGCCTTGTCGACAATCCCGGCTTTCAGCTCTTCGGCAATGGCCTGGCCCTTGCCAATCAGACCGTGGATCACCGGTTGGGATGCCGTCACCAGCTTGCTGCCGAGGTGGCGATTGACCGGCGTCAGCTGGCGGTTGAAGGCATCGAACGCCACTTTCTCACCCAGATTCTGGCCGTTCTTGTCCATCAGCAGACGGATCGGCGTCGGCGGCATGAAGCGGTAGAGCTGGGGATGGGCCGCAGACTCGGCAACGAAGATCAGCTCAAGCAGGATGGAGCCGATGGGTAGCGCCTTGTTCTTGAGCAGTGCCACCGAGGTTGCACCGATCTCGGAGCCCAGGATCAGGTCGATACCGCCGCGCATCATGGGGTGATCCCAGGAGAGCAGCGCCATGTCATCCCGTGACAGAGCGGTGTTGCGATCGAAGGTGATGGTCATGCCGTCTTGCGGCAAGCCCGGGAAGCTGGAGACCAGCATGTGATCCCCGGGGGTCAGCACCAGCGCGTTCTCGCCACGGTCATCCTGATTGACGCCGATCTCGTCGAACATCTTGAGGGCGAAGGAGATCATGCCGGTGTCGTCATCTTCGGCGGCCAGCTTGTCGACCAGCTGCTGGGCGGCGGCGCCACCGCTGGAGTGGATCTCCAGCAGGCGATCGCGACCCTGCTCCAGTCGAGCCTTGAGCGGCTCGTGCAGTTCGCGGGTCTTGACCAGCAGGGCGTCGAGGGCTGCCTGATCGCCGGTGTTGGCGGCCAGCAGCTCGAACAGCTCTTCACGTACCGCTTCGAATACCGGGCGGGCCGTCGGGCAGGTCTGCTCGAACGCATCGAGGCCATCGTGATACCAGAGCTGCAGGGCGCGCTGGGAGGTACCCTCCAGATAGGGAACATGGATCTCGACGGTATTCTGCTGACCGATACGATCCAGTCGGCCGATACGCTGTTCCAGCAGATCCGGGTTGAGAGGCAGATCGAACAGCACCAGATGGCTGGCAAACTGGAAGTTGCGACCCTCTGAGCCGATCTCGGAGCAGAGCAGCACCTGGGCGCCACCCTCTTGCTGGGCGAAATAGGCGGAGGCCTTGTCCCGCTCAAGGATCGACATCCCTTCGTGGAACACGGCACCACGGATCCCTTCACGGGTACGCAGCGCCTCTTCCAGCGCGATGGCGGTCGCTGCTTCGGAGCAGATCACCAGCACCTTCTGCTGACGGGCAGAGAGCAGCAGCTCCAGCAACCATTCGACACGGGGGTCGAACTGGGTCCAGGTGGCGTTGTCGCCTTCGAACTGCTGGAAGATCTTCTCGGGATAGAGGTAGCGCAGGGCGCGGGTCTGCAGATCGCCACCGTTGCCACCCATCATGCCCATCACCTTGATGGCAGTCTTGTACTGCTCCGGCAGCGGCATGGGGTAGACGTTGAGGTGACGCTCGGGGAAGCCCTGAATATTGGCGCGGCTGTTGCGGAACAGCACTCGGCCGGTGCCATGCTGGTCCAGCAGCTTGGCGACCGCCTGCTGGCGGGCGGCGGCATCGCTCAAGTCCAACCCTTCCAGCTGGCTGGCGAGGGTCTGTCTGGCTTCATCGCTCAGGGTCTCGCCATCCAGCAGCTCTTGCGCTGCGCTGGCGACCTGACCATAGGCCTGCTCCTCGGCGAGGAAGGCCTCGTAGTCGTAGAAACGCTCGGGATCGAGCAGGCGCAGACGGGCAAAATGGCTCTGGTGGCCTAGCTGATCCGGGGTGGCGGTCAGCAGCAGCACGCCCGGCACCTGTTCGGCCAGCGCTTCCACCATCTCATAGGCACGGCTCGGCGCCTCTTCACTCCACTCCAGATGGTGGGCTTCGTCGACAACCAGCAGATCCCACTCGGCCTCCAGCACCTGCTCGAAGCGACGACGCTTCTTGCGCAGGAAGTCGAGGCTGCAGATCACCAGCTGTTCGGTCTCGAAGGGGTTCTCCGCATCGGCAAACGCCTCGATGCAGCGCTCCTCATCAAACAGGGAGAAGTGCAGGTTGAAGCGGCGCAGCATTTCGACCAGCCATTGGTGCTGCAAGGTTTCGGGCAGCAGAATGAGTACGCGATGGGCGCGGCCGGAGAGCAGTTGCTGATGAATGATCATGCCCGCTTCGATGGTCTTGCCCAGACCCACCTCGTCAGCCAGCAATACACGCGGAGCGTAGCGGTGACCCACTTCATGGGCAATATAGAGCTGGTGCGGGATCAGGCTGACCCGGCCACCGGCCAGACCACGAGTCGGGTTGCGACGACGTTGGTGCTGGTTGATCAGCGCTTCGTAGCGCAGGGTGAAGCGGGACATCCGATCGATCTGACCGGCGAACAGGCGATCCTGCGGCTTGTTGAACTTGATAAAGTTGTTGAGAAACACTTCTTTGAGGGCAACGGGCTCATCATTGTCGGTGCGCACACCTACATATATAAGCAGGCCGTCTTTCTCCTGCACTTCGTCGACCGTCATGGTCCAGTCTTCGTGACTGGTGATCTGATCGCCCACATTGAAGCTGACCCGGGTGACCGGCGCCTCTTCTTTGGCATACATGCGGTTTTCACCGGTAGCCGGAAACAACAGGGTAACCATGCGTCCTTCAACAGCAACGACAGTCCCCAACCCCAGATCCGTCTCTGTATCACTAATCCAACGCTGGCCAAGTGCAAAAGGCATTAAACTCTCCAAAGCCCAAGAGTGTGTGAATCGCAAAGGGGCGCTATGTTACCCGAAGGCGTGACCTCGATCACCATGCATATAGATGTAGAGAGACCAAATTGCCACAGCCTTGATCTGCTACCACTGCAACGCCATCTAGAGGATAGCGAGCGCGTCAAACGAGTGTGTTATTGCAGGATAAATGTGCTTTTTGGGTGATTAGTGAACGGTTGAACCAAAAATGCGAATTTTATTCGAAAAGACCCTTGCCAGCGTGATCCAGATCTCTATAATGCGCCACATCGACAGGGCAAGCGGCAACGCAAACAACCTCGTCGATAACCTCGAAAAGCCTTTGAAAATAAGGCTTGACTCGA
>NZ_JBFOCS010000023.1:0-11956 GCF_040907905.1 Aeromonas sp. s13
GACGGGGGAGAAGCTGATGATCAGCCAGCACAAGAGGCCTGAGAGCGGGGGGGGGCGTTGCACGGGGAAAGAGGCTCGCTGCACGGCCTCTCCTTTATAGGTGCTTGAGCCGATTTGTGACATAAAACAGGGAGATAGCACGCGTCTTGCTGGTAAAAACAGCGAACTGCTGCAATTTTGACTAAACGAATCAGTCGCGGTTATTTTAGGGTTGACAGCAAAGCGGGTGATGCCTATCATGCGCCTCCGTTGCCGGAGATAACTTCGTCAGCGCCGAGGTGAGTTGGGGTTATAGCTCAGCTGGGAGAGCGCTTGCATGGCATGCAAGAGGTCCGCGGTTCGATCCCGCGTAGCTCCACCAAATTATCCTCGAACAATCTGGAATCAAAGGGGTTATAGCTCAGCTGGGAGAGCGCTTGCATGGCATGCAAGAGGTCCGCGGTTCGATCCCGCGTAGCTCCACCAGGTTCCTGATTGAAATGAAGTACCCAGGGCAGTGCGGTGTGTATCACCCAGGCCGACCTTTGTGGGGTTATAGCTCAGCTGGGAGAGCGCTTGCATGGCATGCAAGAGGTCCGCGGTTCGATCCCGCGTAGCTCCACCACTATTTAGGATGAATGGCCGCCAGAACCATTCATTCAGTACCGAATTTGGGGTTATAGCTCAGCTGGGAGAGCGCTTGCATGGCATGCAAGAGGTCCGCGGTTCGATCCCGCGTAGCTCCACCAAATTCAGAGTGACTGCCGGTCATTCACAAAAATCGGGGTTATAGCTCAGCTGGGAGAGCGCTTGCATGGCATGCAAGAGGTCCGCGGTTCGATCCCGCGTAGCTCCACCAAATTCTTGTTACAAGAAACAAAAAGGCCACCGCATAGCGGTGGCCTTTTTGTTTTCTCCATCATTTATTTTCTCCATACGCCCGCGCCTTTCATTTGTAAATCCAATGACCTGAATGAAAAAGCCCGCGAGACTCGCGGGCTTTGCTTGCACTATTCAGATGCGCTTGTGGTTAACGGCGACGTCGCCAGGCCAGCGGTAACAGGGCCAGCAGGCCGAGTCCCAGTGCACCACCGCCTGAGGAGGTGTCCGGTTTGGTGGCATCGCTCTCCAGTCTCAGGTCGACGATGATGGGATCATGGTCGGAGGCACTGAAGGGGTTGTCAGACTTGAGCAGGGAGCCGGTGTACTTGCTGCCGTATTCGAACAGGGAGCTTTCGAAGGAGTTGATGTGCCAGTCGGCGACACCAGCCACCTTGCTGGCCAGCGCCGGGTTGGCGAGGGCATAGTCCAGAGTGCCCAGCTCCCCGTCGTAGCTGTAGGAGATGGCTTTCTCCTTGTTGAATTTGACGTTGAGATCGATCAGGCCGTAGCTGCGAGTTACTTCGCGACCGAGCTGTTCATAGGACTGCTCACCGATAAAGGTGTGGGAGGCCGATACGATCTTCCGCTCGCTGGTGGCCGGGTTGTAGTCGGTCAGTACCCGGATCGGATCTTCCTTGGCGTAGGAGTTGAAGTCGCCTACCAGCAGCACCTGGCCCGGCAGTTTGTTGACCGCTTCACCCAGCACCTTGGCGGCAGAGACCCGGAACTCGGTGCACTTGCCCTGCAGGTCGGCCGGTTCTGTCTTGCCATCGCCATTTTCGTAGCAGCCTGACCCCTTGGATTTGAGGTGGTTGACCACCAGCGTCAGCGGCTCCTTGCTCTTGGCGAGGGTGAAGGTCTGAACCAGAGAATCGCGCTGACCGGCTGTCTTGGCCACACCACCAGTGGTGTAGCGCTGCTCCGGCAGCTTGATGACGCTGGCATCTCCGCTGGGGGTGAGCAGGGCAGGACGGTAGATCATCGCCACCATGATGGCGTCGCCGCCGAAGAACTTGCCATCGGTAAGTGCCTTGACCGGCAGGCGCACATAGGCGTAGTGTTTGCTCGCATCCTTCTGCTGTTCGTTGAGGCGGGTCACCAGATTGTGGAGGGCCGAGTTATCCTCGAAGCCGTTGTTCTCCATCTCCATCAGGCCGAGCAGATCGGCATCCATTGCGGTAATGGCATTGACGATCTTGGTGCGCTGTTTCTCGAACTCGGGCTGGCTCTTGGCACCCCGGTTGCAACCTTTGGCGTTGTCGGCATCCGCCTGATCCTTGCACAGGATATTGAGTGCACCGCCGATGCTGGAGTGACTGGTGAAGTAGTTGAGCACGTTGAAGCTGCCGATCCGCAGATCGCTGCCAGAGAGGCGAGTCGGCGCGTCTTGACGATCCTCTTCAGGGGTGCGCAGCAGGGCGCCGGCAGTCAGGGTGACATCGCTCGGTACCACCAGACGGAAGGCATCCTTGTTGTATACGATCACCCCCTCCAGCCCGGTCAGTTGATCACCGATGCGCAGATATCCCTGATCGGCATCCCAGCTCGGGAACCAGGGCAGTACGCCATCCGGCGCTTTGTAATCCGACTCGACTACCAGACGGTTGCTGCCATTTTTGGTGGCCAGTGCGACAGCGTCCGCACTGTTGGCAACATGAAGTTGGGTCGGTTTGATCAGCGGGGTTTTGTGGGCCAACTCTACGTTGTTGCGCTCGACCTTGTAGTCGAAGCCATAGTTGCGGGTCAGGTGCAGGTCACTGCTGCTGTCGAGACGTACCCGCATCCCTTCGTGGCGATTGAGCGCTTGCGCCAGCGTCTCCCCTTCATTCACCTGCAATACGCTGGTCGGCACATTCAGCCCTTGTGCGGTGACTTGCAAGTGGGCTTTTTTGGTGGCCTTGTCGACTAACGGGGTCAGCTGGGTGCCGCCGTAAAACTCTTGCACCTGTGCTTCCAGACAGACTTCGCTCCCCGGTTTGATGTCTTTATATTTGGTCGCGAAGTCCTTGTCGTTCAGATAGACAAAGATGCCATCAGAGGTGGCCGGATTGCCATCGCCCACCGGGTCGGTCAGATAGAACCCCTTGGTCAGGCTTTGGCCTAGCGTCGTCACGATACCGCGAACGTTGAAGGTGCCCGTGCTGATTTTACCGGTCACATTGCCGTTCTTGTCGGTCACGGTCTGGGTGGCCAGCGCGCTGGCGGAGCCTGTGCCCTGAATGGTCGGGATGGGAGTGAGTTGAGCCGGATCGGACGGGCAGACAAATGCCGCATGGGCGCCTGAGGATGCAAGTGCCAGCCCCACGGCCAGCGACAGCAGGGTACGAGTACCTTTCATAGGTGTTCCTTTTTTATTTTTGCCAGTGATTCCATAGCCTTGGCTCGTTGACCAAGGGCGCGCATTGTCACATTTCTGGCATGTCATACCAGTGAGCCAACGCACATTAAATGAATCTGGGAAGGTGCGGGAAAGCGTTTTTATGATCCCAGTAACGATATGATTTTTTTGATAATTAAATCAATTTTAACCCTGAGATCATGACGCTTTTGTGGCAGGGGATAATTCTCTTTGAGAATAAAGATTGAGGGGATCTTGTCGCCTTCCTATACTGGGTTCGTTCCTCACGGAACCCAGGTAAAGGGCAAACCGGCAGTGATGTCGGGGCGCAATGCTTCCGGTCTCGATCGTAGATCCAGATAGCGGGGTTTCCCTGGGTGAGGGGTGGTTTTTGTGGCAGGTCCATTGCCAGTTGTCTGCGCCCATCATGCAGGTTGCGATTGTTCTTTGCCTTGGTGACCAATGCCAAGACAAAACAAGGAAGATAACAATATGCAACAGCTCTTCAGACCCAGCAGGCTTGCCATGCTGGTCGCCCTTGCGGCCGCGCCTGCCTGGGCTCAGGCCGCTTATCCCGCCTATAAATCCGGTACTGCCTACAAGGCTGGCGATATCGTCAGCAACGTCGGTGCCCTCTATGAATGCAAAGAATTTCCCTATTCAGGCTGGTGCGGGGCATCCCCTTATCACTATGAGCCGGGGGTAGGTGTGGTCTGGGCAGATGCCTGGAAGCCCTATGGTGGCGAGGTGCCTCCTCCTGCGCTCGGCGTAGCCATCAGCTCACCGGCTGCCGGTGCCAGCTTCAACGAAGGAGCCAGCGTGGCGCTGGCGGTGAGCCTGAGCGGCCCGGTAACGGCCTTGGCCCGGGTGGAATATCTTGTCGACGGCACGCTAGTCGCCACGGCGAGCGCCTCGCCCTGGAGTGCCAGCTGGAGCGCCGCCGGAGTGGGGGTCCATACCCTCAAAGCCCGCGCGCTGGATAAAGATGGCAAGGTGCTGAGCGAAGCGGATTCGAGCTTCAACGTCGCCGCCGTGGTCGCGCCAGAGGCGCCCAAGGCAAGCATCAGCAGCCCGGCCAATGGAGCCAAGGTGACGCTGGGTCGCAGTGTGGCGGTGAGCGGCAACGTCACAGATGCCAACAACGATGTGGCCAAAGTCGAGCTCTATGTCGACGGCAAGAAGGTGGGCGAAGATACCACTGCCCCTTGGCAGGTGAACTGGACGCCGGATGTCAAAGGCAGTGCCGCCCTCAAGCTGGTGGCCACTGACAAGACCAATCTGAGCGGCGAGTCGGCGGCGGTGACCGTCAATGTCGAGGAGGCCGCGCTGCCGCCTACCGGTGGCAACCTCTCTTGTGACATTCGCCAGGTCTATCGCCCGGATGGCTACGAGTGCATGGGGGATGACCATGCCCGCCGGGTCATCGGCTACTTCACCTCCTGGCGCACTGGCAAGAACGGCCTGCCCGCCTATCTGGTGAGCGATATTCCATGGAACAAGATCACCCACATCAACTACGCCTTCGCGGCGGTGGATGAGCAGAGCCACACCATCAAGGTGGACGATGCAGCCACCAAGATGACTTGGGATGGCGTGCCGGGTGCCGAGATGGATCCTGAATTCGCCTACAAGGGCCACTTCAACCTGCTGTCGAAGTACAAGAAGCAGTATCCGGACGTGAAGACCCTCATCTCGGTCGGGGGCTGGGCCGATACCCGCGGTTTCTACACTGCCACTACCAAGGGTGACTGCTCGGTCAATACTGCAGGTATCAACACCCTGGCTGACTCGGCGGTGAGCTTTATCCGCCAGTACGGTTTTGACGGGGTCGATATCGACTACGAATACCCCACCTCGATGAAGGATGCGGGCAACCCCAACGATTTCCCGCTCTCCAACCAGTGCCGGGCCAAGCTGTTTGCCAATTACGAGGTGCTGATGAAGACCTTGCGGGCGCGGCTCGACAACGCCGGTAACGAAGATGGCCGCAAGTATATGCTGACCATCGCCTCACCGGCTTCTGCCTATCTGCTGCGGGGGATGGAGAACTTCCAGGTCACCCAGTACCTCGACTACGTCAACCTGATGACCTATGACTTCCACGGTGCCTGGAACCACTTTGTCGGTCACAACGCGGCCCTGTTCGACAACAATGCCGACCCCGAGCTCTCCCATTGGGGCGTCTATACCCAGACCCAGTTTGGCGGTATCGGTTACCTCAACGCGGCCTGGTCTGCCCACTACTTCCGCGGTGCGCTGGCGGCTGGCAAGATCAACGTTGGCGTGCCCTATTACACCCGCGGTTGGCAGGGGGTGAGCGGTGGCAGTCACGGGCTGGGTGGCAAGGCAGCCCTGCCGAGCCAGAACGAGTGCCAGCCGGGCACAGGTGGCAGCACTATTCCGTGCGGCAACGGGGCGGTCGGCATCGACAACATCTGGCATGATCTCGACAAGAACGGCAAAGAGATCGGCGGTGGCGCCGTGCCCATGTGGCATGCCAAGAACCTGGAGCATGCAGCCAGCCTCGGCATCACCACGCTGCCGAGTTATGGCACTGCTTGGGGTCTGGATCCCAACAATCCGGCTCACGTGATGCAGGGCAAGTATGTGCGTTACTACGATGACAAGGCCCACGCGCCCTGGCTGTGGAATGAAGAGAAGAAGGTGTTCCTCTCAACCGAAGATGAAGAGTCCATGGGCCACAAGCTGGACTACATCATCAAGCGCGGTCTGGGTGGCGTGATGTTCTGGGAGATGGCGGGTGATTACGCCTTCGATCCGGCCAAGAACGAGTACGGCATGGGCAGCACCTTGACCACCCTGGCTTATGAGAAGTTTGCCAAGGCAACTCCGTACAACACCAAGCAAAACGATCTGGCCGCGCCGAGCGCCCAGCTCGACATCCAGGTCAGCCTCTCCGGCTTCAAGGAAGGGGACTCCAACTACCCGATCAACCCGAAACTCAAGCTGGTCAATAAGTCGACCCAGACCATTCCGGGCGGCGCGCGCATCGAGTTTCTGGTGCCCACTTCCACCTCTGACACCATCACGGATCAGAGTGGCATGGGGCTGAAAGTGGTGGAGAGCGGTGGCAACGACAATTCGGAAGGCATTGCGGGCGAGAAGGACTTCCACAAGGTCGCCATGAACCTGCCGGGCTGGCAGACTCTGGCACCGGGGGCCGAGATTGAAGTCGCCATGACCTACTACCTGCCCGCTGCTGGCGTGCCAAGCGGCATGCGCATCATCAGCGGCAGCCAGACCATTGGTCTCAAGGCCGAGTTCCCGACCCTGCCGGAGGCCGTGTTGGGCTCGGGTGGCGGCGAGAATCCGGGTACCAGCTGCAGCAGCCAGAACGTCAATCCGGCGGCCTACAAGGCCTATCCGAGCTGGCCGCAGGGGGATCATGCCAATGGCGGCGACCGCATCACCCATAACAAGGTAGTGTGGCAGGCGAACTGGTGGACCAGCAGCGAGCCCAAGGCAACCGATGGCAGCTGGAAGTCTGTCTGTAGCTATTGATTTTAAAATCAATGAGATAAGTGAGGCTTCGGCCTCACTTTTTTTGTCTGGTTGGTCGCTCTGGTTGAAAATGCGCCTGCCTTTCCTGGCGGGCAGCCTCTATAATAGAGTCGATTAATAATCAGATGGATATCAGCGTATGGCGAGTATATTGGATTCCGTTGATCAACGAACTCAACTGGTGGGTGAAAACCGCCTCGAGTTGTTGATGTTTCGTCTCGGCACCCGTCAGATGTTCGCCATCAACGTCTTCAAGGTACGGGAAGTGGTCAAATTGCCCCATCTGAGCAAGATGCCGGGCTCCCATCACAATATCAGTGGGGTGGCCAATATCCGCGGTACCTCGATCCCGGTGATCAACCTGCGCAGCGCCATCGGTATGCGTCCCATGCCCATCGACAGTGAATCCAACCTCATCATCACCGAGTACAACCGCACCATTCAGGGGTTTCTGGTGGGGCAGGTGGCCAACATCGTCAACATGACCTGGAAGGATATACTGCCGCCGCCGCGCTCTGCCGGGCGCGCCAACTACCTCACCGCCATCACCCGCATTCCCGAAGATGGAGTGGATCAGATCGTCGAGATCATCGATGTGGAGAAGGTGCTGGCGGAGATCATCACCTATGACATCCGCATCTCCGAGGAGGTGCTGGACCGGGAGATCCTGCCCGAGATGCATGGCCGCAAAGTGCTGATCGTCGATGACTCCAGCACCGCCCGCAATCTGGTGCGCGAGACCCTGGGCCAGCTTGGGCTTGAGGTGATCGAGTGTCAGGATGGTTTGCAGGCGCTGACCCTGCTCAAGGGGTGGTGCGATGCTGGCAAGAAGGTGACCGACGAGATCCTGCTGATGATCACCGATGCCGAAATGCCGGAGATGGATGGCTACCGCCTGACCCACGAGGTGCGCAGCGATCCGCGCATGTCTGACCTCTTTATCACCCTCAACACCTCCCTGAGCGGCAACTTCAACGAAGCCATGGTCAAGAAGGTGGGGTGCGACCGCTTTATCTCCAAATTCCAGCCCGATTTGCTGGTCGGCGTGGCCCAGGAGCGGCTGCGCCAGGTGCTGGAAAGCTGAGAAGTTGCCTGCCGGTTATGCTAAATCAATAACAACACATCCCGCTTCGGCGGGATGTGTTGTTATTGGGTATTGGCGATGGATTGGGTGAATCAAGGTGCCAAGCAGAGATCGTCGACTGCCCAAAACATCCGATTTTGGCGGGATATTTTGTTATGGGATATTGGTGATAGACGGCGGGCTTATTGGCTGAGCAGCGGCTCCATAAAGCGGGCGACTTTATCGCGGATTTGTGGCTGGGCCGCCGGGGTGGGATGAATACCATCGTTCATCATAAGTTCAGGGCGCAGCGCAATATCATCCATAAAGAAGGGCAGCAGCGGCAGATCGTTAGCCTGGGCCAACTCGGGAAAGATCTGTTCGAACTGGCGCAGATAGCGGGCACCGTAGTTGCGGGGCAGCTGGATTTGGGTCAACACCACACGGGTCTGCTGCTCCTTGGCGAGCGCGATCATGCTGGCCAGATTTTGGCGGGTAATGGTCGGTGCGAAGCCGCGCAGGCCATCGTTGCCTCCCAGTTCGATCAGCAGCCAGTCCGGCTTGTGTTCCTTCAGCAGAGCGGGCAGACGGGCCAGCGCCCCCTGGGTCGTTTCACCGCTGATGCTGGCATTGAGCAGGGTGTGTTTGCCCCCCTCCTCCTGCCATTTCTGGTTGAGCAGGGCGGGCCAGCTCTGCTCAACCTGCATCTGATAGCCGGCGCTCAGGCTATCTCCCAGTACCAGCAGGGTCTGGGCCTGAGCCGACGAGAGCAGGCTGCCGAGGCCAACGAACAAGGCAAACAGAATACGCACCATCAATTCAACTCCCGCTATGGATTGTCATCAAGGGATTGGAGCAAAGGATACAGAGCATGAGTTCAACCCCCATTATTGTCGTCAAGGGCCTCGGCAAATCGGTTCGCCTCGGCCAGGAAAGCCTCACCATCCTTGAAGGGATCGATCTGCAAGTCAATAGCGGCGAGACGGTGGCGCTGGTCGGTGCCTCCGGCTCCGGCAAGTCCACCCTGCTGGGGCTGCTGGCCGGGCTCGATCTGCCGAGTCAGGGAGACATCGAAATCCTCGGCAAATCCCTTGGCGAGCTGGATGAAGAGGGGCGGGCCCGGTTGCGCGCCGAGCAGATCGGTTTTGTGTTCCAGTCGTTCCTGCTGCTCCCGACCATGACGGCGCTGGAGAATGTGATGCTGCCCGCCGAGCTGCGCGGTGAGCGGGATTGCGAACCAAGAGCCCGCGAGCTGCTGGCTGCGGTCGGACTTGGCGAGCGGTTGCACCATCTGCCGCCACGGCTCTCCGGCGGTGAGCAGCAGCGGGTGGCCATCGCTCGTGCCTTTATGACTCGCCCCAGTCTGCTGCTGGCGGACGAGCCGACCGGCAACCTCGACAGCAAGACCGGCGAGAAGGTGATCGAGCTGCTGTTTGAACTCAATCGCAAGCACGGCACCACGCTAGTGGTGGTAACCCATGACCATCAGCTGGCCGAACGTTGCCAGCGGCAACTGGTCATGACGGCGGGTCGGCTGGATCGCGAGGTGACCCATGGTGTGGTGTAACGGGGTGAGCTGCGGGTCATGTGGGAGATGCAAGGGATGATGCAGTGGCGATTGGGATGGCGACTGCTTCGCCGGGAAGGTTTCAGCGGCGAACTGCGCTGGTTTGTGCTGGCACTGGCCCTGAGCGTGGCGTGCATCTTGAGTGTGGCGCTGGTAGCTGATCGGCTCGATGCCGGACTCAAGGCATCGGGCCGCGACTTTATCGGGGCGGATCGGGTGTTGCGTACTGCCGCTGCTCTGCCGGATGGTTGGCTGGAACGAGCGAAACTGGATGGCTTGGCGGTGCAGACCACCGTCAGCTTCAACAGCATGCTGTTTCACGGTGATGCCTTGCAGCTCGCCTCCATTCGGGCGGTGCCCGATGGTTTTCCCTTCTACGGCAAGCTCACTCTGGAACCTGCCCGTGCCCCGGCTCCCGGCGAGATCTGGCTCTCCGCCCGGGTGATGCAGCTGCTCAAGGCCAAAACGGGGGATGAGCTGGAGGTGGGCAATACGGTGCTCAAGGTGGCAGGCCTGCTTGGCGAGGAGCCGGATCAGGGCTTCAGCCCCTTCCTGCTGGCGCCGCGTGCGCTGATCCACAGTGCCGATATCGAGGCGACCGGCGCTCTGCTCCCGGGCAGCCGCCAGCAGTGGCGCTATCTGTTCAAGGGGCCGCGAGAGTCGCTGGCCCGTTACGAGCAATGGCTGCTGCCGCAGTTGCAGGCCGGACAGAAGTGGATCAAACCGGATGACAGCGAATCCCAAGTGGGCCGCTCGCTGGCCAATGCCGAGCGTTTCTTCCGGCTCGCCTCGCTAAGCGGGGTGTTGCTGGGGGCGTTGGCGATGGGGATTGCGGTGCGCCACTTTGCCGAGCGCCAGACCAATATGGTGGCGTTGCTCAAAACCCTGGGGGCATCCCGTCGCTCGCTCTGGCAACTGATGGGAACCCTGCTGCTGTCGTTGACGCTTATCGGCGCGTTGCTGGGTCTGGTGGCGGGCACAGCCATGCAGTGGATCACCTTGCAGCTGCTGGGGGATCTGCTGCCGCCGGATCTGCCGCCCCCCTCCTGGCGACCCTTTGCGCTAGGCGTGGCGGTGGCGCTCTTTATCACCCTGCTGCTCGCTTTTGTGCCCTTCTTGCGGCTGCTGAAAGTGCCGCCGCTGCGGGTATTGCGCCGGGAGCTGGAGGCGGGGATTCCCCCCTGGATGGCCCTGCCGGTCGGCCTGCTCGGGCTGTTTGCGCTGGTCTGGGGCTTTACCGCCGATGTGCGGCTGGCGCTGGGTCTGGTCGGTGGCATGGGCTTGCTGATGGGGCTGTTGGCCCTGCTGGCTGCGTTGATGTTGCGGCTGGGAGCGAGAGTGAGCGGGCCTCATGCCTTGCGGCTGGCGCTGGCCCACCTGTCGCGCGAGCGCAGCAGCGGCCTGTTTCAGCTGGCGGGCTTTGCGCTGGCATTGATGCTGTTTGGTCTGTTATGGGCGGCCCGGGTCGATCTGCTGGATGAGTTTTCGGCCCGTCTCCCGGTTGATGCGCCCAACCGTTTTCTGGTCAATGTGGCGGAGAACGAGCGGGAGGGGATCCTGAGCGAACTGGCGGCAGCCGGGGCCAACACTTCCGACTTCTACCCCATGGTGCGCGGCAGGCTGACCCATATCGCCGGTGAGGCGGTGGGCGAGGGGGCCAGCAGTGGCCGCGAGGGGGTCGATCGGGAGCTCAACTTCACTACCACAACAACCCTGCCAATCGACAACAAGCTGGTGGCCGGTAAATGGCTCGCTGGCCCCGGCGAGGTGTCGGTGGATAGTGAGCTGGCCAAGCGGCTCGATATCAAGCTGGGGGACATGCTCGCCTTTACCATCGAGGGGCGCAGCTTCGGCGCCAGGGTCACCAGTCTGCGCAGCATCAAGTGGGACAATATGCGGCCCAACTTCTACATGATCTTCTCCGAGGATCTGCTGGCACCCTTCTCCCGTACCTGGCTTGGTAGTTACCGATTGCCCGAGGCGGGGCGCTCTGCCGAGGTGGAGTTGATCCGCCGTCACCCCACGGTGAGCCTTATCGATGTGGATGACCTGATTGCGCGGCTCACTCAGGTCTCGGAGCAGGTGAGTAGGGCGCTGGCGCTGATGCTGGGGCTGGTGACAGTGGCCGCGCTGCTGGTGCTGCTGACCCAGACTCAGGCCAGCATGGCTCAGCGTCGGCGCGAGCTGTTGCTGATGCGCACCCTGGGTGCCAGTAGCGGTCTGCTCAGGAAGATGCTGCGTTGGGAGCTGGTGGCCAGTGGTGCGCTGGCTGGGCTCTGTGCCGCCATGGTGGTGGAGCTCTGCTCCTTTGGCCTGCAGTGGTGGTGGTTCGAGGGGCAGTGGCAGTTCCACTGGGCCATCTGGCTCGGCCTGCCGACGCTGGGGGCACTGCTGGTGACGCTGGCGGGGCAGGGGATGCAGCGTCAGCTGCTGGCTGGCACCCTGAGCGATCGGCTGCGGGGGCTGGGTCAGGGACTGTTGTAATCCTGCCAGCGCGAGCCGATGCACACAAGGTGCAATAGCGCAGCCACAATAAACAAGCAGCCCGACCATTGGCCGGGCTGCTTGCTATGTGAGGTGCTGATGAGCGGACGCAGCGAGCGGG
>NZ_JBFOCS010000024.1:0-1637 GCF_040907905.1 Aeromonas sp. s13
TGCGTTGAAATACAGAACCCCCGATGCGGTACATAGGGGGTTCTGAGTGGAGCAAAGCTAGCCGAAAATGTGTAAACCTATTTCAGGACTAGACAGTGACTGACGCGGCGCGACTTAGAAGTGGTAGCGCAGACCCAGCTTGAAGGTGTCCAGAGAGTAGTGCTCTTCACCCAGGCTCAGGGCGTCGAACTGGCGCTCGTAACCGATACCGGCAGAGAAGTGGTCGTTGAAGGCGTAGTCCAGACCTACTTCCAGATTGGGGTGTACCTTGCTCTTGGTTGCGCTCTCGTTTACCTGACCGCTGAAACCGAGGAAGGTGGCGTTGCCGACAACTTCCAATTCGGTGCGGGTGTAGGCGATACCCGGTTTGGCATAAGCGCTGAAGCCCCAGGCCAGCGGCTGGCTCAGCTTGGCGGCCAGGCTGATGCTGCGGGTTTCGATGGTGGTGTCGGCAAAGCCGGTTGCAATCGGGGAGGTTACCCAGGTCAGCTGATCCATCTGTTGGGCGTGCAGGCCACCTTCAACCGCCAGCCAGGGTTTGAAGCTGTAACCCACGATCAGGCTGCCGCCGTCGAGCTGGTCGTCGATCACTTTGGCGTCATAGGCGTCTTTGGCCGCACCATCGAGATCCATCTTGGAGGTAGTCAGATCCAGACCTGCATACCAGCCTTCGGCATGGGCGCCGCCATTCATGGCCAGAGCAAGCAGGGAGAAAGCGGCAATTTTATTAAACTTGTTCATGGATAAATAACCTTGTGTTGCGTGAACTGCGTGTGATTTATATTGCTCAATCCATGAAGCTTTTTATATTTCCGTCATCGCTCTGCTTTCACAGAGGGGCCGCAGTATAGTCAGCACATTTCTGAATAACAAGAGAGTGATTTCCCCATTCTTCTAAATATGACTGGCTGCAAGCAGGGGCATTTTGTTTAATAAATGGTGTTATTAGAGTTTTAGCTTTATTGAGGTTTAAATAATTAACTGGTGAGGCAAATGACAGGCTGAGACTTCGGTTTTGATTCTATGTGATTGATTTGTATCGGCATTAAATTTTCATTCGAGCGTGACCATGATGAGTTGTCTAAAAATTGGCATCTCAGATGTCACTGATTGGCATCAGGTTCTTTTTGATGATTTTTTGAACGCCTCACAAGGTGAAACCGTGAGAAAAAAATCTATCTTTTTGCCTGTTTTTTGCTCTTTTTTAGGTTTGGGATTGTTCCCATTGTGACTTTTGGTGGTCTTTTGAGGCTGTTCTTGCGTGGGCCATGTTGCCCATCAGATACGCGAATTGGCGCTTGTGGGTGGCTTTTCTCTTCACCCGGCCGCAGTTGTTGGGGTGGGCATGAGGCGCGATAAGCAGATATGGGGTGTGCGGCCTGATTAATTTTGTTTGCTTATATAAACAAGCCATTTAAAAGATAGGCTTTTGGAATTCTAAATAACTTGATTATATTCGTTTTTATATTTAATGAAGCTTTCCAATCAAGCCATTTAAATATATTGAATGGCAATGAAACGCTATTGATGAACGTTTAGGATACCTTGCCAGAACGGTCGTGATGGTTGGTGCATCAGTGGGCGGCGGGTGGCCGGTGACACTTCCCCTTGCCAGGGCCCTTGACCTGACCTGCGAA
>NZ_JBFOCS010000025.1:0-162919 GCF_040907905.1 Aeromonas sp. s13
ATGCCATAACGCACCTGAGCCTGTTTGTAGGTGAGCTCGCCTTTTTCAATCTGCTCGACCAGTGCCAGTTTAAAAGTCAGCGAGTAATCGCGCTGCGTCCGTTTCACACCTTGTCCCATCGGGTTATCCATTTATTGGGGGGAAAGGTGTAAACCATATTCAGGACGGGACACGAGATAAAAAAACGCCCCGCTGAGCGGGGCGTTTTGGCAAGCGAGGCTGATTAGGCAGCCAGATTCTTGGCCACGAATTCCCAGTTAACCAGAGCCCAGAAGGTTTCCATGTACTTCGGACGCAGGTTGCGGAAGTCGATGTAGTAGGCGTGCTCCCACAGGTCAACGGTCAGCAGCGGGGTGGTACCGGCTTCAGTCAGCGGGCAGCCAGCGTTGGAGGTGTTGACGATAGCCAGAGAGCCGTCAGCTTTCTTCACCAGCCAAGTCCAGCTGGAACCGAAGTTGCCGATGGCTGATTTGGTGAAGGCATCTTTGAACTCGGCGAAGGAGCCGAATGCCTTGTTGATGGCATCAGCCAGGGCGCCAGTCGGCTCGCCACCGCCATTCGGGGAGAGGCAGTGCCAGTAGAAGGTGTGGTTCCAGATCTGGGCGGCGTTGTTGAAGATGCCGCCGTTGGAGGTCTTGATGATCTCTTCCAGAGACTTGCCTTCAAACTCGGTACCCGGCACCAGATTGTTCAGGTTGACCACGTAGGTGTTGTGGTGCTTGCCGTGGTGATATTCCAGAGTTTCCTGGGAGATGTGCGGTTCCAGAGCGTTGATTGCATAGGGCAGAGCGGGAAGTTCGAATGCCATTTTCTACTCTCCATTGGCTGGACCGTGCGAAGGCGACGGTTGCAAGACATTGCGTACTCTTTTCTATATGTGAAAAGAGTTGTTTTTAAAATGATGGGGCTGGGTAGCCCAAAGCCAAGGGATTGTAGCAGTATCAAAGATGGCCTAACAACTCTTGATTGGCGCCATGATCGCGATCAATCCTGTGTGGGTTCTTTGCACAATTCGAGCCGGGTCACCCCTTTGTCAGCTTGTGCTCGGGCAAGATTGCAGTAGAATGGCCGCCGAAATCGCTCTAGTGAGGCACCTATGGAAACTATTGAAAAGATTAAGCAGCAGCTGGCTGACAACCCCATCATCATCTACATGAAGGGCTCCCCCAAGCTACCCAGCTGTGGCTTCTCTGCCCAGGCCTCCCAGGCTCTGATGTCCTGCGGCGAGCCGTTTGCCTACGTTGATATCCTGCAAAATCCGGATATCCGCGCCGAATTGCCAAAATTCGCCAACTGGCCGACCTTCCCCCAACTGTGGGTTGAAGGTGAGCTGATCGGTGGCTGTGACATCATGATCGAGATGTTCCAGGCTGGCGAGTTGCAGGCTCTGATCAAAGAGACTGCTGCCAAGTACAAGCAGGATGACGCTGCTGAATAAGCGGGTGTTCACATCGCTGAAAAGGGAGCCATTATGGCTCCCTTTTTTATGGCTCTGTCCCAATTACGTGTTGAAAGGCTAATCTTGAAGTAGGCCATCACCTTGAGGTCTACCATCATGGATACTCCAGCCTTTCAACACCTGTTGTCCCTTTTTCCCCAGTTAACCCTGCGCCAGCGCCGTGTTGCTCAGCAGGAGCTTACTGCACCCCACACCATTACCTCGCTCAATACTCAATTACCGGCATGCAGTGGCTGCCCCCATTGTCAGGCCGATGTTACCCAGCTGGCGCCTTGGGGATGGAGTCGGGGACTGCGCCGCTACCGTTGCAAACTGTGTCTGCGCACCAGTACCGTTCTGACCAAGACGCCCTTGGCCAGATTGCGTAAAGCACAGTGCTGGGAAGACTACGCACAAGCTCTCATCGAAGGAGTGACTGTCCGCCAGGCCGCGCGGCGCTGTGGGGTCAGCAAAAACACCGCGTTCCTCTGGCGTCACCGATTCTTGCGCGCGATGGCAACCCATCAGGCCACCCGGGAAGAGGGCATTGTTGAGGTGGATGAGACCTTCTTCCTTGAATCGTTCAAGGGGCAGCGGGGACTGCCGCGTCCACCACGTCATCGCGGTGGTAAAGGTCGAACTCGTGGAACCGGGCCAGATTACATCCCGGTGATGGTGGTACAAGACTGTGCAGGCCACCATGCGGATTTCCAGTTGGAGAAAATAGATGCCGAGACGGTCATCGCGGTGTTGAAGCCGTTGGTGTCACCGGATGCGGTGCTGTGTAGCGATGGGGCGGGTGTGTATGCCTGTTTCAGCAATGAACAGGGTATAACCCATCAGGTGGTGCGCAATCGTCAAGGCGAACGGGTAGTCGGTGCGTATCACATCCAGCATGTGAACGGATATCACCATCGGTTGAAAGAGTGGATGGAGCGGTTCCATGGCGTGGCGACGCACTACCTGAAGAACTACTTGGGTTGGCGCCGGATGCTGGAGCGTTACGGAAAAGGCGTAAATATCAAAACATGTTTGCATGAGGCGCCCCATGCAACACGTAATTGGGACATAGCCTTTTTTATTTGCTGGCGACGCAAGCAGTAGACACTGTCACCCCCATCGGGAGTGTGTCAGCAAGCCAAAGCAAAGCGGCTGCCAATGGCAGCCGCTTTTGTCTATATGGTCATCGGGCAGATCAGGCGATCCGTTCGATACGAGCCATGTAGAAGCCGTCGAAGCCGGTCTCGGACGGGCTCACGGTGTGATCGTCACGCAGACGGAAGTTTTCGTTGGCGGCGAGGAACTTGTCCACCTGTTGACGGTTTTCCTCGGGCAGGATGGAGCAGGTTGCATAGACCAGCAGGCCGCCCACCTTCACCATCTGGCTGTAACGCTGCAGGATCTCTTCTTGCAGCGCGACCAGCACCGGCAGACGCTCGGCGGTATCACGCCACTTGGCATCCGGATTGCGCTTGAGTACGCCCAGACCGGAGCAGGGCACGTCCAGCAGTACGCGGTCGGCGCTCTCTTTGAGGCGCTTGACGGTCTTGCTGCTGGTGATGACCCGGGTCTCCACGTTGTGGGCACCGGCGCGACGAGCGCGCTGCTTGAGGTTCTCCAGCTTCCACTCTTCCACATCCATTGCCAGCAGACGGCCTTTGCCCTGCATCATGGCGGCGATATGCAGGGTCTTGCCACCGGCACCGGCGCAGGCGTCGATGACGCGCATGCCTGGGGTAACCTCCAGAGCCGCAGCAACCAGCTGCGAGCCTGCGTCCTGCTGTTCGAAGCAACCATCGGCAAAGGCCTTGGTACGGAACAGGGCGGCGTCGGAGGTGACCTGCAGGGCAGTCTCCACACCTTCAACCGGAATGGTGGTGACCTGCTCTTTGGCCAGCATGGCTTGCAGCTCATCACGGGTGCACTTGAGGGTGTTGACCCGCAGGTAGCGCTTGGGCATCCAGGCCAGAGCTGCACGCTCGGCAGGCCAGGCTTCACCCAGCTGCTCGCTACCCAGTTTCTCCAGCCAGCTCGGGCAACCATCCATCAATACCGGGTTCTTCTTCGCCTCGGTCAGGCGGCGGCGGAATGCCTCTTCATTGAAGCGATCCAGGGTCGGGTGGTTGGGCTGGGCAATTTTGTGGAAGGCATGCCAGCTGTGCAGCAGCGGCCAGACATTCTTTTCGGCCTGACGCACCTGAATACCGGTGAGGAAACAATAGAGGCTGAGACGGCGCAGCAGGTCGCCGGTGACCAGGGCAATCCTTGCCTGTTCTTGCGGTTTGAGTTCGATGCCTGAGAAGTGACGGGCATAGGCGCGGTCGAGGGTAAGACCCTGACCGAGCACATCGTCAACAATGGCAACGACCAGATCCCCGAAACGGGGCAACAGTGGGGATTTGAGCATGAGATTAACCTTGGCCAGATAAAGATGAACCGCACCTTTGTGAAGAGGAGCAGTTCTAAAATTGACAAATCCGCGCAATGATAGGGGTTAGACGGGGTTGGCGCAACACTCCCCATGGGGGAGTGGCTGAAACAGTGGCGCCGGGCTTTTTGATTCGGCGGGATAATGATGCCGGTAATGGTTCAAAAAAGTGCATGACTACAAGGATGACAAAGATGCATGTGAGCAGTAAGTGTTCGTTGGCCTTGTTGGTGGCCAGTTTGTTGGGGTCAACCAGCCTGATGGCCAGCGAGTGGAGTACGGTAGCCGCCAGCGCGACTGCGGAGCAAGGTTATGAGGTGCGGGCCAATCAGTTTCGGGTGGCCAAGGTGCCGCTCGACTATTTTGCCGGGCTGCAAGCCGGGGCGAGTGAGCTGACCCTGCCGTTGCCCGATGGGGGGGAGGTCACCTTTGCTCTGGAAGCCTACGACTTGCTGCCTGCAGATCTCGCCGCCAAGTATCCGCAGATCCGCACCTTCAAGGGTCACAACCCGGCGCATCCGATAGAGACGGGGCGCTTCGATCTGGGGCCGCAAGGTTTTCACGCCATGTTCAGCCATCAGGGCAGGATGGTGTTTGTCGATCCGCTGCGCAATGCCGAAGGCTACGCCGTCTATTACCAGCAGGATGCCCATAGTCGGCTGGAAGATGAGGCGGACAAGATCATTGGTTCGCAGATCAGCAAGCGGGTGCGCAAGGTGCAAGTGGATGGCAATGTCCGCAAGCAATATACCATCGCCATTTCGACGACGGGGGAATTTACCCGCTACCACGGTGGCTCCAAAGCGCTTACCATGGCGGCGATTGCGACCTTGCTCAACCGCGTCAATCAGGTCTATCAACGGGATGTGGGCGCCGAATTCGTGCTGGCCAGTGGCAATGACAACCTGATCTTTACCGATCCAGCCAGCGACTTGTTTGCCAATGATAATTCGGATGCGCAGACCAATATCGGGGTACAGGCTTATTACTTTACCAATATGCAGCTCGGTAATTTTGATATCGGCCATGTACTCAATACCGGTAGCGGTGGTCTGGCCGGTTTGGCAGTGCTCTGCACCAATCAGAAGTCTGGCGGGATGTCGGGTTCACCCACACCGGTGGGAGACGCCTTCTTCGTTGACTATGTGGCTCATGAAATTGGCCACCAGTTTGGTGCCGATCATACCTTCAACGGCACTACCGGGAGTTGCGGTGCTGGGACCCGGGTTGCGAGTCAAGCCTATGAGCCTGGTAGTGGCAGCTCCATCATGGCCTATGCCGGTATTTGTGGTGATGAGAATATCCAGGCTCACAGCGACCCCTATTTTCATAGCAAGTCCATCGAGCAGATGCGTGCGCACATGGCGACCGTATCGACTTGTGGAACCACACTCGCGTTGAGTAATAATGCCCCGCAGGCAGCTGCAGGGGGGGACTATGTGATCCCTGCCAATACGGCCTTTATGTTAAAAGGGGCTGGTGGAGATCTGGATAATGATTCTCTGCTCTACAACTGGGAGCAGATCGATCTGGGTACTGAATCGAGTAGTGCCGCCACCATGATTGACGATGGCTCCCGGCCGCTGTTTCGTTTTGTCTCTCCCACTGCATCGCCGGAGCGGATCCTGCCGAGTTTGCCATCCCTGCTCTCCGGCACGCTTGCCAAAGGAGAGGCCTGGCCGACTACCAACCGGGATCTCAATTTCAGACTGACGGTGCGTGATGGTCAGGGTGGAGTTGCCAGTGATGACATGAAAGTGCAAGTGATCAATACCGGTGCGGCATTTCGCATCACCAACCCGTTTTACGGGGTGACTCTCATTCCGGGGGCCAGTCAGGCAGTGGCATGGGATGTGGCGGGCACAACTGTAGCGCCGATCAGTTGCAGCAAGGTGGACATCTCGGTGACCCAGGATGAGGGCGTAAGCTGGACAATGCTCGCCGCCGGACAACCCAATAACGGCGCAGCAACGGTAACGTTGCCTGCCTATCTCACCAGCAGCGTCAGGCTGAAAGTGGCATGCAGCGACAATATCTTCTTTGCCATCAGTCCCCTCAAATTGCCTCTGGTGCAAGGTGGCTCGACTTCAGGTGGCGGCGGTGGTGGCGGGGCGCTCGGATTGTGGACGCTGGCTCTGGCGCTGCTCGGCTGGCAACGGAGGCGCATATGAAGGGAGTCCCTCTGTTGCTGCTTGTCATGCTCGGCGGTTGTCAGGCCGATGCCAGCACGCTGGAACAGGAGCTGAGTGCAAACCTCGCCAGACAGGATTACCGCCTGATAGTGATAGCCGGGCGGGGAGAGTTCGCCCCCGGTATTGCAGCCGAGCAGCAGGCAGAGGCCAAGGCGCGCTGTGGCAAGCGTTATCTGGATGGATTGGGCGATGTGATAAGACCCGGTCAGCAAGATATACATGCCAAGTTGAGCGCTTACGCCAGCGAGTATAACCAGCGTATGGTGATTCATTGCCCGATAGCATCGGGCGCGGACAAGCAGTAATACACCAACGAACCAATCCAAATGGAGGGGATATTCATCCCCCTATCTATCCGTGAAGGCGCCAATGGCGCCTTCACTTTTTCCGTTGTTGAATGGGGCCAGTCTGTATTGCCTGAGATGGGGATCGCGGGTGTAGCACGATTTTTCAGCGTGACAGAAGTTTTGTGCGAATGTTCTTTTCTGTCTGTCACGCAGATCGTCAATTGACGCTGCACCATACTTGTTGCCACCAAGGTAGGGCAAGGAGGCTCTATGAAGCATGGCATTGCGGTGATTATCACCAGTTTGTCTGTTCAGGTTGCAGCAGAACCCCAGTGGACCTTCATGGATGAAAACTTGGAAAGGGGAGGGATCTATGATGTGCGAGCTGAAAAGGTCAGAGTGGTGGTTCCTGACAAGCCTTTTGAACCCGGGCATCTCGCCAGTGTATTGACCTTGCCATTGCCGGATGGCACTACGGTGCAGTTTGATGTTCATCCCAATGCCTTGCTCCCGGAGCCGTTGGCCCAGCGCTACCCTTCTATCAATACTTACAGTGGGAAGGCTATCGATCGGGCGGCGGATACAGGCCGATTTGATGTCACCATACATGGTTTTCACGGTATGTTTACCCATCAGGGGCGTACTTTTTATGTCGATCCGCTTCAGGACGGTTTCTCTTATGCCGTTTATGAACAGCAAGATACCTGGCGGCGACAGGATGTGGATCAGGTGATTGATCCTCATGGTATCGAGCGTGAGCGAGCTGTGCTGGTCAATGGCAATTTGCGCAAGCGCTACACTATCGCCATCTCGGCAACTGGGGAATATACCCAGTATCACGGTGGTACCAAGGTTGCAGCACTCTCGGCCATTGCAACACTGCTTAATCGGGTCAATGAAGTCTATCGCCGTGATGTGGGGGCCGAGTTTCAGCTTGCAGCTGATACGGATAATGTGATTTTCACCGATCCTGCGACGGATCCTTTCACCAACTCGACCCAGGATATCGCAATCAACCAGACCCAACAGGGGGTGTTGCTCAATCCTTCTTTTGATCTGGGCCATCTGCTGGCGACATCAGGCGGCGGGGTGGCGACCCTGAGATCTTTATGCAACCCTTTCAGCCGTTCACGGGGCATGACCGGAGGCTCACAGCCTATCGGTGATGCATTCTTTATTGATTATGTGGCCCACGAATTGGGGCACCAGCTGGGGGCAGAGCACTCCTTCAATGGCATGGCCGACAGTTGTGCAACAGGTCGCAAGGCTAGCTCAGCTTGGGAACCGGGCAGTGGCTCGACCATCATGGCTTATGCCGGGATCTGTGGTGAGGAGAATCTGCAGGTTAACAGCACACCTTTCTTTCACAGCAAGTCGATCGAGCAGATGCGGGCTCTGATGGCCTCTCTGCCCTCCTGCGGCACCGACCTGGCGCTTGCCAATAACGCGCCGGTTGTGGATGCGGGGGGCGATAGGGTGCTCCCCGCCAATACGCCTTTCACTCTTGTCGGTAGTGCGCTGGATCTGGATGGTCATCCCCTCAGTTACACCTGGGAGCAGGTTGATCTTGGCAATGCATCCTACAGCGTGGCAACCATGGTGGATGATGGAACCCGCCCGCTGTTTCGCTTTGTTTCACCAACATCGGATCCCCGTAGAACATTGCCCGCCATGAGCTCTCTGATATCGGGTGTCTTGGCCAAAGGAGAGGCGTGGCCTGCGACCAATCGCAATCTCCAGTTCCGCCTTACCGTACGTGATGGTCAGGGGGCCGTGAGCAGTGATGAAATGGTGGTTCAGGTGATCAATACCGGCGCGGCATTTGCCATCACAGCTCCGCAGATCGGCGCCATGGTGGCGGGTAGCACTCAGCTAGTGACATGGAATGTTGCCGGGACCGATCAGCCTCCTATCAATTGTCCCAGCGTGGATTTGGCACTGACACAGAATGGTGGTTCTACTTGGACTACGCTGGCAAGCGGGCTTGCCAATAACGGGTCGGCCAGTGTGGTGTTGCCTGCACCGTTGACCAGCACGGCCAGGCTGAAGCTGGCATGCAGCAATAATATTTTTTTCTCTATCAATGGGATAAGAGGTAATGCGTCTGCCACTACGGAAAGTGCAACTGTCATTACCGACAACAATGCGGGTGGCGGCGGTGGTGGTGGTGCAGTGAATCTTATCGTGATCCTCCTGATGGGAGGGGCAGCCGGATGGCGCAGGTATTACGGTTAGCCGTCAGTTTGCTGTTTCTATATATCTGCGCAGCGCCTGTTGTGGCCGCATCACTGACCGAGGCAATAGATGAAAGTCTTGCTGCTCAGGATTATCGGCTCATCGTGCGTGGCGGGCGCGGCGGTATGGCTCCGGGGGTTGTGGAGTCATTGCAAACAGAAGCGAGAACCCGGTGCGGAGTCCGTTATCTGAAAGGGTTCGGTGATGTGATTGAGATGGGTAAGGAGTCGGAGTTTGAGCAGCGGATTGACTATGCCACCCGATATAACCGACAGATGCTGGAAAGGTGCATGCCGGAGGCGATTTCAAGGCCGTAGTGGCTGTTCAACAACGTCGCGTAAATCGGCAGGATTGGAGTTATAACTCTAATATTCCAAACATAGTGATAGTCTCATGGGAGTGATTCGATGACTCACATATGAGCCCCCATATACTTTTTTTTGGAGTTTTAACTCTATTAAAAAGAACTGCTGAAAATGCTAACAAAATGAGCTGTTTATAAACTTTAACTCACTAACATTATGATTTTAAATGAAATAAAATTCATTTAATTTTTATTGAAAAAGTTGAATTGTGACTTGTATCACGTTATTCTCGCCGGCTGTTCAGTCAGGTGATTAATAATGATGAAGTTCACAATAAATGCAATCTCAGTTGTCATCGCAATGTCAGCCAATATCGCGCTGGCATCCCCATGGCATATGATCGAAAAACGCAGCAAGCAGGCCGATGAACCTGTAAGGGCTCGCGCATACAATATCTTTGAGGTAGAGCCGGATTTTTTAGAAAATCTGCGCTTGGGCCAAACCGTGATTACGCTACCATTGCCTGATGGCAAGATGGTGCAATATGAATTGGAAGCCTATTCCGTATTACCGCCTGCGCTGGCAGCAAAATACCCAGATATCATGACCTATAAAGGACATGAAGTGGGCACCCCCAGCAATACCGGTCGTTTTGATATTTCTCCGCGTGGTTTTAACGGCATGTTTATGCATGCCGGTGAGCAGATATTTGTCGATATTCAGCGTAATGGTACCTACGCTGTCTATTACAAAAAAGATGCACATTCAATGAATGGCAAGAATATCAAGGAGATCATCGAAAAGTCAGAGCTGAAAAAAAAGTTAGCACACAAAACTGAAGCGGCTCGTAACGAGGCTGGCTATAGCAAGCCAGAGCTTACCCAGTACAGCATTGCATTCTCTACTACTGGTTCATATACCAGGTTTTTTGGTGGCCAAGCCCAAGCATTGGCATCACTGATAACCTTGACTAACCGTTTAAACGAGGTATATGAAAGGGACTTAGGGGTTCGTTTTGTATTGGCAGAGGGGAATGACAATATTATATTCGAAAATCCTGTTGATGACCCTTTTGTTAACGGTAAGTATCCTAAATTTAAAAACATCAGCACAATAAATACAGCGGTTCAGAGAGAGAAGCTGAGTAGTAATGAGCTTGGCTATTTCGATATTGGTCATGTAGTGACGCAAGTGGAAAAAAATGAAGGGGATGCGCATCTAGGATCATTATGTGACAATATAGATTTATATTATTCATATAGGTCTAACGCTGCTACAGGAAACAAAAATCCTGTTGGAGATGCTTTTTTTATTGACTTTGTTGCGCATGAGATTGGTCATCAATTTGGAGCTGACCATACCTATAACGCTGATAAGGGACAGAGAGAGTCATCCATGGCATGGGAGCCTGGCAGTGGTAGCTCCATCATGGCTTATGCGGGGATGATGGGGGAGCAAAATATACAGCTCAACAGCGATGCCTATTTTCATAGCAAGTCGATTGAGCTGATGCTCGAGCATATAAACAAGCGTGAAGCTAAAGCAAAGAAGAGTGAGATCCGTTTTTTTGGTGCACCATCGGCACTTGCTCCTCTTTTTTCCTCACGTTGTGGCACTGCTATCCCGAACCAAAATGGCGATAATCAGGCGCCAGTAATTACCGATGTGCCAGCAGAACATGTGATCCCCAAAGGGGTGGCATTTAGCCTGAGTGGCAAGGGTAATGATATTGACGGTGATACCCTTACCTATACTTGGGAACAGGTCGATCTGGGGGATGGAACGACGAGTGGCGATCAATTGAGTTCCGGTCGCCTTGCAACCGGCCCTCTGTATCGTTACGCCGCGCCGACCACTTCCCCGGTTCGTCACTTTCCTTCGCTGGCTACCCAGTTAAAAGGGGAAGCTGAGAAAGGTGATGTTTGGGTCAATGTGCCGCGCACCCTTAACTTCCGTCTGGTCGCCCGTGATGGCAAAGGCGGTGGCGCCTATGGTGAGACCTCGGTCGAGGTGGTCGATACAGGTTCACAAACCTTCAAGATATTGCCAGCCCCTGACCAGCGTATTCTGGTTGGCAACCCGACCACAGTGAATTGGCAAGTAGCTGGCACTGACCGTCATCCTGTCAACTGTCAGCGGGTCGATATCAGTTATAGCAATGATGAAGGCAAGAGTTGGCAGCCGCTGGTCAATGGCGTGAGCAACAATGGCGCTCATGAGGTAACCATTCCGGCCAATGCTGGCAGCGCTGTTCGCCTCAAGCTGGCCTGTAGCGACAATATTTTTTATGCCATTACGCCAAAGCTGGCGACCAAGAGCAGTAATACACCGGCCCCCCAGCCTGAAAGCAATGGCGGCGGCGGCGGTGGTTCGACCGGTCTGTTCGCGCTGTTGGGCCTTGGTATCGCTGCGCTGCTGCGTCGTCGTGAGATCATGAGCTACTAAACCAGATAACCCAAGGGTGAGATTACCCATCTTTGGCAAATTGATGAACCAAGCGAAGAGGCGTTAGCCTCTTCGCTTTTTTTGTATGGTTTACAAGGTCGCTTTATCGAGCGCACAATGCCTGCGTCACTCTCTTGATGGTCGTGGAACCATTATTTATTTGAAGGAAAATCAAGATGATGGATGTTGCTGATCTGCGCCGTGAGTATACCCGTGGCGGTCTGCACCGGGCCGATCTGCCGGCCGAGCCGCTGGCGCTTTTCGAGAAGTGGTTGGCGCAGGCCTGTGAGGCCAAACTGACCGATCCCACCGCTATGGTGGTAGCGACGGTGGATGCCGATGGTCAGCCCTGGCAGCGCACTGTGCTGCTCAAGCACTACGATGCCCTGGGAATGGTCTTTTACACCAACATGGGTAGCCGCAAGGCGCAGCAGCTGGAAGGCAATCCTCGTATCAGCCTGCTCTTCCCCTGGCATACGCTCGACCGTCAGGTGCATGTGACCGGTCGGGTGGAGAAGATGAGCACCTTCGAGGTGATGAAGTATTTCCACAGCCGTCCCAAGGATAGCCAGATCGCTGCCTGGGTCTCCAAACAGTCGACCCGCATCTCGGCCCGCGGCGTGCTGGAGGCCAAGTTCCTCGAGCTAAAGCAGAAGTTTGCCAATGGCGAAGTACCGCTGCCGAGTTTCTGGGGTGGCTTCCGGGTGGTGATCGAGACGGTGGAGTTCTGGCAGGGGGGCGAGCACCGGCTGCACGACCGCTTCTACTACACCCGTGACGGGGATGGCTGGCATATCGAGCGTCTGGCTCCCTGAGCGCGCTGTTCAAATCTGTTTTCACAAGGAGTGTGTATGCGTCTGTATGGTGATCTGCGTTCCGGCAACTGTTACAAGGTGTGGCTGCTGGCCCGCTGGCTGGAGCTGCCCCTTGAGTGGGTTGAGGTGGATATTCAGGCGGGGGATACCCATATCCCCGCATTTCTGGCCATGAACCCCAACGGCAAGATCCCGGTGCTGGAGATTGGCCAGGGCGATGCGCTGGCGGAATCCAACGCCATCCTCTTCTATCTGGCGCAAGGCAGCGCCTTGTGGCCCACCGATCCGCGCCAGCAGGCCGAGGTGCTCAAGTGGATGTTCTTCGAGCAGTACAGTCATGAGCCCTATATCGCGGTGGCCCGCTTTATCGTTCACTATCTCGGCCGCCCCGAGTCGCAGGAGGCGCGTCTCGACGGGCTGAAAGCCGGTGGCGAGAAGGCGCTGGCGGTAATGGAGCAGCAGCTGAAACAGAGCCCCTATCTGTGCGGTGATGCGCCTACCATCGCCGATATCGCCCTTTATGCCTACACCCACGTGGCAGAGGAGGGGATCTTCTCCCTGCAGGGGTGGCCCGCTATCCGCAGCTGGATCGCCCGTATCGAAGCCCATCCCCGCCATCTGACGCTGCCAGTGGCCTGTCAGGCCAGCTGATGGAACTGCTGATCGAGGCGACTCTGTGGCTACCGCAGTGGACTACGCTGTTGCTGTACTGGCAGCAGCAGGGTCATCGCTGGCAGCTGCTACTGGGCAAAGAGGCGGCCGCCGCCCTCGATCAAACCGATGCACCCTGGGCGAGCAGCCCTCCTGACGGTGTGCTCTGCCCGGGGGCCCTGCTGGCTGCTTGGCTCGATGGGGATCTGCTGGCGGATTTTCATGTTGATCCCAGCCGCCAGGTTCTGATCAGCGCCTCTACTTCCCTATTGACCCTCGCCAGGGAGCAGGGACTGCTCACCCTTGGCCCTGTGGGGGCCGATTTGCCGCTCACCCCCGAGGCCGATTTGGGCGCCGTGCTCAATCGCCTGCTGGCGCGCCGCGTGACGGTGCCGACCCTGGCTGAGGGGCATTCGCTATCAGGTGTCGTATTGCGACAACTGCAGGCCGACGATGAGCGCGAGATAGTGCGCTACTGCAGCGACGAGGCGCTGGCGCGCTACACCCTCAATATTCCTCACCCCTATCCGCCGGAGGGGGCCCGCGACTGGCTGGCGCTCAGCTGGCGCAAGGCGGCGCTTGGCCTTGGCTGGAGCTGGGCCATCACCTTGCCAGAGGAACAAGGTGCGGCGTTGCTAGGGGTGATCTCCCTGCACTGGAATGGCGAACTCGCCTGGTGGGTGGGCGTGCCCTGGCAAAATCGCGGTCTGGCGACCCGGGCCGCCAGCTTGGTCAAGGGGTTCGCCTTTGACCAACTGCAACTGCCTGCGCTGACGGCTCGCCATATGCCAGACAATTTAGCCTCCGGCCGGGTGATGGCAAAACTGGGGATGCACTATCGCGGGCGGCGCCATATCAGTGGTCGCCAGCCGTGCGAGGTGAGCTACTGGCGGCTGGATCGCCCCCTCTCCTTGCCAGCCCCTTTACTTGATGAGATTGATCATTGGCTGGCTGATGAGCGGATCGCCGTGGTGATCCTGTGGGATCACGCCACGACCAATCGGCAGAGTGCCAATGGCAAGCTGGCCATCTCGCTTTTTGTGGATGAGAAGGGCGTGGGGGAGGAGCCCTGCTGTCTGTGCTGCCCGCCGCAACTTGAGCGGTTGCTGGCGCTACATTGTTACCCCGTCGATCTGCTGGAGCAGGCCGAACCGGAGCAGTTGTCCCATCTTGGCGGCGTCTTGCTGAAAGACAGGGATGAACAGGGGTTGGCGTGGTTGCTGCAACTGGCCGCGCTGCAGCGTCAGGGGCCCGATCTGCTCAGCCGCGAGGAGCGCGCATCACGGCGCCACTGGTTCAACCAATTGATGGCGCAGGCGCTGGGCGATCAGGGTGACTCTTCGCAGATACGCTATCAGCAGTTACGGCTGCTGGTGGAGCTGCCGGAGCTGGTCGATGAGCTTGATGGTTGTTGGCATCAAACGCCCGAACTGACTTTTGAGCGGTTGGCGCGGGAGGCTCCCGCCCTCTGGCTTGCCTACCGCGAGGCGATGAACAGGGTCACCCCGGTGACGCTAACCGCCTTGCAGCAGCAGTTTGCCGCTCGTTTTCCTGAGTGCACCCTCCCATTTTTGGACAAAGGTACTCAGAATGACCAGCCGTTGTGTGGAATAATGCCCGCTCTGCTGTACGAGGAGTAATACCTGATGTTGAGAACCGAGCGCCCCGGTGACATGCTGCCGGTTTATGAGCTGCTGAGTGCCGCCTTCGGTCGTTCCGATGAGGCCGAACTGGTCAACCGCCTGCGCGAATGTGGTGCTGCCGTGGTGACCATGGTCGAAGAGGAAGAGTACGAGTTCATGGGGCACCTGATGCTAAGCCCGATCACCATTAACGGCATGGAAGGGCCCTGGCTCGGTCTGGCGCCGGTCGCGGTTCATCCCGACTGGCAAGGTCAGGGTATTGGCTCTGATCTCATCCGTGAAGGGCTTGATACGGCGCTCGAGATGGACTGGAAAGGGGTGGTAGTACTCGGGGATCCGGCCTATTACAGCCGTTTCGGTTTCCGCCCGGCTAGCGAGTTTGGCCTGCACTGCATCTATGAGGTGCCTGCCGACTGCTTTATGGCGATGGAACTGCAGGAGAGTGGTTTTACTGGGGCGCAGGGTGAGGTGCTCTATCACCCCCTGTTTGATGAGTGTCCAGAATAATGAGGAAGGTTGAATTTAGATGCATTTTTTTTCTATTAAAGGACGTCTTCGCCATATCAAGCTTAGCCATAAGCGATTTTTACGGCGTCTTTGCTCAAAAAATTTGAAAAAGTATGGTGTTAGGCGATTAAAAAAAGGTAAGGTCAGTCGTGACATTGTTGTGTTTGCTCCTCATGTTATAGACCTTTATAAAGTTAGGAATCATAAAGAATTTAACCGGTTTATTTATAGTATTGAACAGGCAGCACAGAGGGTTAGGTTGTCAAAAAAGTCCTTGAAAATTAATTTTCGAGATACTAGAGCAATCACAGCATCAGCATGTCTATTACTGATAGCAAAGGTTGATGTTATTATAAAAAGATATGATGGTGTTAAGTTTAAATTGATCAGGCCACATAGCAATCCTACATCTGGAATAAAGAAGCCTATTAATTTGGTTGATGCTGTGTTGTGTCAGGTTGGTTTTTATGAGTTAATAGGAAAGAAAATATGTTCTGCCGACATTAATAACCCCAGTGTGAAATGTTGGCGTTTTGCCAGTAGTAAAGAAAGTGATGGAACTATTGCTGGCTCCATTTTGAAAAATATCGATGATGAAAATATATCGCAGTCTGTTCTCTATCGTAGCTGTATAGAAGCGATATCTAATGCTGCTGAGCACGCCTATTCCTCTGATATTAAGGTGGATAAGCCTTTTATTTTAAAAAAATGGTGGATATTTGTTGGTAATATAAATAAAGAGTATGTGGTTATTATTTGTGATGTCGGGCATGGCATCCCGAATACGCTTGAATTAACCCAGCAAACTTCTTTGCTAAATAAAATATGGGCACTGATTGGACAGCAAAATTCGGATTCACATGGTGATTGTGAATATATTAAGGCGTCAACCTTGGTAAAAGAGACTCGAACGGGGTTGTCTCATAGAGGGAAGGGAACTACGGACCTTAGAACTTTTGTTGATAAAACAGACAGAGCAAAGATGGTTATCTTCTCTAACAGAGGCACTTACAGATACTATAATAAAAAATGTAATAGATTATCAACTGCATATGACAATGATTCATCAATTGGTGGTACTATAGTGGAGTGGTCAGTACCAAGTAGCTGCTGAGGGATGTTACTGTGGAAATAAAGATAATTGATTTTAGTGAATTCCCTGGGGCTCGATATAGAAAACTTGGCCCCTATAGTGGTGAAGAATTTAGAGATGATGTGCTAATTCCTGCAATCAAAGATAATAATCATGTTATCGTGAATTTTGATGGTGTTTTCGGTTATGGCTCATCATTTCTAGAAGAGGTTTTTGGTGGTTTAATTCGTTCTGGGATTAAACAGGATGTAGTAATGAATATTATTTCATCAGCAATATCCAACGATGATCCAGATATTTTATTGGAAATAAAGTCGTATGTGGAAGATGCCGTGAAAATGAACAAATAATGATGTGGTATTAGTAATGAAAGATGCTGAGCTAATAATAGCCGTGCTGGCACTTATAGTATCAATTATTGCTGTTCCTATTACACATCGTTTAGGTAGGCAAGCATCAAAACACGACTTCATAAATTTGAAGATTGATGACTTGTCAACATCATTGGACCGAATATTTGATGAGTGCATAGATATTATATCTAATAGTACCTTTGACAATAGCAAGTATTTATATCAGGTTAGTATGTATGTTAAGCTTCAATGGATCGTGAAAGAAATAAATTTATATGATAAGAATAATGAATTACAAAGAAAAGAATGTCTTTTGTCTGTTAAAAAGATAATGACGGATGATATATTCTTTTCAGGCGACAAAAAAAATTGCTTATTAAGTTTGCTAAATCAAATCAATAAATTGAAATCATGTTTTGAACGAAAGTTTTAATTTAAATAGAGTAAGGGCAGTAATTTACCACCCTTATATTAGTATTCTTTTTATGAAAAGAACCAGTACCCGCGGTTGACCAGACGGGTCAGCAGTTGCAGGAAACCGGCCTGATCGGCCAGCTCCACCATATCGGCCTGAGTGATGATGTCTTTGTCACACAAGAGCGAAATGGCTGCTGCGTCTTCGCTCTGCAGAGTCCAGGCTTCGCCGTCGATGAAGCATTGCTGGCTCTCGCCGCTGAACCAGACGGTGCGCAGACCCGGCACCTTGATGGCGGGCTCGCCCTGGGTCAGCAGGTCGGCCACTTCCTCGGCACTGTAGTCCGGCTCGACCGGATTGACGTCCAGATCGTGCTTGGCCTCGGAGATCATGGTGCCGAACCACTCCTTGAACAGGGTCTCGTCATCGAGGGCCTGCTGCATCAGCTCGCGCAGACGGTGCAGCTCGTGGGGCTGGATCTCGCCGTGACGGGCACGGGGCTTGAGATCGGCATCGCCGTAACGCTCGGTACGCACCTCGTTGTCGATCAGGTGATCGGCAAAGGAGGAGATAAGCGCCTTGGCATCCGGTGCGCGGAAGCCCACCGAGAAGTTCATGGAGGGCTCGATGGCGTAGCCTTCGTGGGGGAATCCGGGTGGAATGTAGAGGATGTCACCCGGCTCCATGATGACGTCGATGATCGCCTCGAACGGCTCGCAGTGGAGCAGGGCGGCGTGGGCGGCGAACTCGTTGAGGGGCTTGGCATCGCCGACTCGCCAGTGGCGTTTGCCCAGACCCTGGGTGATAAACACATCGTAATTGTCGATGTGGGGGCCGACACCCGCATGGGGGGTGGAGAAGCTCACCATCACATCGTCAAAGCGCCAGCCCGGGATGAACTGGAACGGCACGGCCAGCTCGTTCACCTCGGGAGCCCAGTGGTTGCAAGCCTGTACCAGAATGGTCCAGTTCTCTTCGCCCAGATGGTCGTAGGATTCGAAGGGGCCGTGAGCGGCATCCCACTTGCCGTCGAAACGGGTGACGAGGCGGGACTCGACCACCTCTTCCATGGCCAGACCCGCCAGCTCATCCGGGCTGATGGGATCCTGAAAGTCCTTGAAGCCACCCTTGATAAGGAGCGGGCGCTTCTGCCAGTAGTGCTCGAGGAAGTGAGCGATATCCAGATTGAGTTCGTACATGCTGTTTCTCGTGTCTCGCAAAGAGGTTTTGCCCAAGGCAGGCTTGGGAAAAGCCACTCGGGATCCTGCCGTGGCAGGGAAAATAACAGGGGCCCTGTGGCGTATCGTGCACAGGGCCCCTTCGTCAGTAGCGGCTGGCTTACTTCAGCAGGTCAACCAGACGCTGGGCGTCACCGATGTAGTTGGCCGGGGTCAGCTTCTTCAGCTCAACCTTGACAGCTTCCGGCAGCTCCAGGGTGTCGATAAAGGTACGCATCCCTTCGGCATCGACGCGGCGGCCACGGGTCAGCTCCTTGAGCTTCTCGTAAGGCTTCTCGATACCGTAGCGGCGCATCACGGTCTGGATCGGCTCGGCCAGCACTTCCCAGTTGGCATCCAGATCGGCGGCCATGGCGGCGTCGTTGGCTTCCAGCTTGGAGATACCCTTGAGGGTCGCCTGATAGGCAATCAGGGAGTAACCCACCGCCACACCCAGGTTGCGCAGCACGGTCGAGTCGGTCAGATCACGCTGCCAGCGGGAGATGGGCAGCTTGCTCGCCAGATGCTGGAACACGGCGTTGGCCAGACCCAGATTGCCTTCGGAGTTCTCGAAGTCGATGGGGTTGACCTTGTGCGGCATGGTGGAGGAGCCGATTTCACCCGCGATGGTGCGCTGCTTGAAGTGACCCAGGGAGATGTAACCCCATACATCGCGGTCGAAGTCGATCAGGATGGTGTTGAAGCGGGCCATGGCGTCGAACAGCTCGGCGATGTAGTCGTGCGGCTCGATCTGGGTAGTGTAGGGGTTCCAGGTCAGGCCGAGGGAAGTCACAAACTCCTCGGAGAACTGGTGCCAGTCCACATTCGGGTAGGCGCTAAGGTGGGCGTTGTAGTTGCCGACCGCACCGTTGATCTTGCCGAGGATCTCCACCGCCATGATCTGCTTGAACTGGCGCTCAAGACGGTAGGCGACGTTGGCCATCTCCTTGCCCATGGTGCTCGGGGTGGCCGGCTGGCCGTGGGTGCGGGAGAGCAGCGGCATGTCACGGTACTCGTGGGCCAGACGCTTGAGCTCGCTGATCAGCTTTTCGCAATAAGGCTTGATGACCTCTTCGCGAGCGGTTTTCAGCATCAGACCGTGGGAGTTGTTGTTGATGTCTTCCGAGGTACAGGCGAAGTGGATGAACTCGCTGACAGCCGCCAGCTCCGGGTTCACTTCGACTTTCTCTTTGAGGAAGTACTCCACCGCTTTCACATCATGGTTGGTGGTGCGCTCGATCTGTTTGATACGGGCGGCGTCACTCTCGTTGAAGTTGCTGACGATGCCGTCGAGCAGGGCGTTGGCGGCCGCGCTCAGGGCAGGGACTTCCGGGATCCCGGCGTGGCTGGCCAGTTTTTGCAACCAGCGCACCTCGACTTCGACGCGAAAACGCAGCAGGCCGAATTCGGAGAAGATAGGGCGCAGGGCATCGGCCTTGTCGCCATAACGACCGTCAATCGGGGAAACAGCAGTCAGCGCGGACAGCTCCATGGGGTGAACTCCTGATGATTTGTGTGGGGGATCCGTATCCACTCGCGCGTGGGGCTTAGTTGTCATCAAGGCTGATGTGCGGCTGTTCACCCTGATGTCGATCACGCTTGCCCGCGCGCGAGCCGATGATTAGTAACGTTTGGCCAGCTCCACCATCTTCTTGCGAGCGAAGATGATCTGGGTGCGGCTGCCACCGAGCTGACGCCACAGCACGCAGGCACGAATGCCTGCCAGCAGCAGGGCGCGCACTTTGTGCTGCACCAGCGGCTGCTGCAGGAACAGCGGGGTACCCGCCACCTGGATGCGTGGCCCGATGGGGCTGATAAGATCGCTGTAGATGCTCGCCATGTTGGCTAAAATCTGCTCGTCGAGCAGATCGAAGTGCTGTTGCTGGCGGCCAATCTGGCTGATCCGCTCACCCAGCATATTGAGAATGTCCTTGCGCTTGGCCAGCTTGCGCTCCAGTGCAATCAGGCTTACCACGTAGCGGGTCAGCTCGGCATTCTTCTGGCTGCCGTCGGCACCCAGCTGCTCGACCAGCGCACGGTAGCCGTCGCGAATGGCCAGATGGGTGTTGTTGAACACCTCGAGCGGCTGGCTCGGGTTGGTCACCAGAATGCTGGAGAGGCTCTCGCGCAGGGCGGCCTCGTCACAGCTGCCGTCTCGGGCCACCTTCTGCACCAGATACGCGGCCTGGCAGATGCCGGCAAAGGCCATTGTTCTGTCTTGGAATTTATCGCTCACGTCTGCTGCCTTCTGTTAAGGATTCAAACCGGATGGCTGAAACGTTGTTCGATGATGCCACCGCCCAGACACACTTCCCCGTCGTAGAAGACGGCGGACTGGCCAGGGGTCACCGCAGCCTGTTTCTCGTCGAAGATGACCCGGATGGTCTCGTCGTCGATGGGCTGGATCAGGCAGGGGATATCCTGCTGACGGTAGCGGGTCTTGACGGTGCAGCGACGCGGCTCGCGAATGGGAGTGCGATCCACCCAGTGCAGCTGGCTGGCGATGAGGCCGTCGGAGTAGAGGCGAGGATGCTCGCCCTGCGCCACCACCAGCACGTTGCGCTCGACCTCTTTGTCGACCACATACCAGGCCTCTTCGGTGGCATCTTTGCGACCACCGATGCCGAGCCCCTTGCGCTGACCCAGGGTGTGATACATCAGCCCCTGATGCTCGCCGATCACCTTGCCATCCACGGTCTCGATTTTACCGGGCTGGGCGGGCAGGAACTTGGCCAGGAAGTCCTTGAACTTGCGCTCGCCGATAAAGCAGATACCGGTGGAGTCTTTCTTCTTGGCGGTGATGAGATCCAGCTGCTCGGCGATGCGGCGCACCTCGGGCTTCTCCAGATCGCCAACCGGGAACAGGCTCTGACCCACTTGCTTTTCGCTCAGGGTATAGAGGAAGTAGCTCTGATCCTTGTTGGTATCGAGACCGCGCAGCAGGCGCGGGCGGCCGGTGCTGTCGTCACGGCGCACATAGTGGCCGGTGGCGATATAGGTGGCACCCAGCTCTTCGGCGGCAAATTCGAGGAACGCCTTGAACTTGATCTCCTTGTTGCAAAGGATATCGGGGTTTGGCGTGCGGCCAGCCTTGTACTCTTCGAGGAAGTGCTCGAACACATTGTCCCAGTACTCGGCCGCGAAGTTGATGGTGTGGAGTTTCATCCCCAGCTTGTCGCAGACGGCCTTGGCATCAGCCAAATCCTGGGCGGCAGAGCAGTACTCGTCCGTGTCGTCTTCTTCCCAGTTCTTCATGAACAAGCCTTCGACCTGATAGCCCTGCTGCTGGAGCAGGTAGGCCGAGACGGAAGAATCCACGCCGCCGGACATGCCGACGATCACCTTGATTTGGCTGTTGTCTGTCATTAGTCGAAGTTACCAGTTCGTTTAAACGGGGCGTATTCTACCAGAGTTTTGCGCCCCCGGTCACATATCCATGCCGCAGTTCCCATCAGGAGCCTGATAGCAGGAAATCGTTTTTCTGTTTGTCAGTACCATGATGAAAAAATGGTGCCAAACGATATCGGATAGCCTGTTCACGATCTGTCACGAGAGGCCGTCAGCAAGGTAAAGAGCAGCGCAGGAACCGGAGCGTATATATATACGTGAGGATTCCGAGCAGCACATGAGCCTTGATCACGGCCTCGCAATAAGAGCGTGGGCAGGCTCTCAGATGAAGGCCTTGAGTGCCGACAGCGGCAGCCGTGTCCCCGCCAGATAATCCTGAATGCACTGCCATACCAAGGGGCTTCTCAGGGCCGGTTTACATTCCGCTATTGCTTCCAGAGTGAGCCAGTGGCAAGCCAGCACATCACCGTCAGGATCCTCTGGATGGTGCTGACCGGGCGCTTTTTCAAGGTCGAAGATGATGGCGGTGCGCACATAGGTGGCCTCGCTGTCGGCCGGTTTGTAGAGATAGGTGCCAAGCCAGGAGGTGGGTGTGGCGGTCAGCCCCGTCTCCTCTTTCAGCTCGCGGCAGGCGGCGGTGAGCAGATCTTCACCGGCCTCCACATGGCCGGCGGGTTGGTTGAAGCGGCGCTGGCCTTTTATCTCCTCTTCCACCACCAGAAAGCGGCCCTGCCACTGCACCAGGGCGGCGACCGTCAGGCGCGCCTCCATGCGGGCGTGGCTGGTGGCCGATTGCTCTGCCTGATTGCTCATCATGACTCCTTGTCGCTGCTATTGGGATTGCCCGTACGGGCGGGTCTGCGTGCCGTTCCTCGCCCGCTGCTGCGGGGTTTGCCGCCGGTCGGGTTCGTGGCTGCGCGCTCGGTTGGGTGAGTGCTGCGGGGACGCTCGTCCCGTCTCGGCTGGCTAGCCCGCCGTGGCGCATCTCCTGCCGGTTTGGCCGGTTTGGCGGTATGAGCGCCTGAACGGGATGAGGAGATACGCGGGCGGCTGCTGGAGCTTGGCGCCAGCTCGGGGGCGGGTAGGCTGCGGCTCTCGCCGGGTGCCAGTCCATCGAGGGTCCAGTCACCGATGGCGTAGCGAATAAGGCGCAAGGTGGGGTGGCCGATATGGGCGGTCATCCGCCGCACCTGGCGGTTGCGCCCCTCGATGATCTTGATCTCCAGCCAGCTGGTGGGGATCTCCTTACGCTCGCGGATCGGCGGATTGCGCGGCCACACCGCAGGTTCATCCATGATGCGCGCCCCGGCGGGCAGGGTCATGCCGTCATTGAGCTCCACACCGGCGCGCAGGGCGGCCAGTTTCTCCTCGCTCGGGATCCCTTCCACCTGCACCCAGTAGGTCTTGGGGGTCTTCTCCCCCGGCTGGGTGAGGCGCGCCTGCAGCTTGCCATCGTTGGTGAGCAGCAGCAGCCCCTCGCTGTCGCGATCGAGCCGCCCTGCGGCATAGATGCCGGGCTCTTTGATGTAATCCTTGAGAGTCTCGCGGCCCGCCTCGTCGGTGAACTGGCAGAGCACCATGTAGGGCTTGTTCAGCAGGAGCAGCTTGCGATCCTCGGGGGCCAGCTCCGGCTTGCGAGGGGATGCATGGTGGGGGGCGGCTGGTTTGGCCGCCGTGCGCGGGGCGTTATCGCGCGGCGCGCGGCTGACAGAGAGACGGGAGCGGGGAGATTTCATCGGATACACACTTCAGACAGACGATGGCAGCGAGTGTACCACAGGGTGCTGAGGGCTGGATGAATGGCTGGTGTTTCAACAAGCAGCGCCCAGAGCCAATTCGCCTAGCTCAGCAGGCTCTCGATCACGATAGCCTGACGGGCGGGGGCCGAGCCCGCCAACAGCAGGGCGTGGCTGACCACATCGTCGATCATCGCCTGCGCCAGTCGGGTGAGGGGGCGCAGGGTCTCCCGTCCGCTACCAACCGGCACCGCCAGCAGAATAATGGTCTGCACCGGTCCGATTTGAGAGCCCCACTCGATGGGCTCCTTGCAATTGAGCAGGGTCAGCGCTGGCTGGCTGATCCCTTCGCTCAATACATGAGGCATGGCAAGGCCGGGGCGGATGATGGTGGCCGAGACCTGCTCGCGCCGTTCCACCGCGGCGGTCAGTGTGGCGCGGTCGGTGAGCAGCTCGGCGGGCAGCAGATCGATCAGATGCTCGAGGGCCTCGGCCTTGGTCACCGGTTCGGTGCTGTGGGCCAGCTGGCGCAGGGCAAAATGGTAGTCGGGCAGGGCGTTGGCCAGTCGCAACTCCGCCAGCGCGGCGGTGCGCGGGCGCACCAGTGGTTGACCCAGTTCCCCGCACCAGCAGGTAAAGGCCATGTGGGCGAGCTCGGCATCGCACCCTTCAATCTGCAACTGGCAGAGATCGCCGGGCTGGGTGGCGAGGGTCAACAGGGAGAGCTGGTTGCTTGCGGCAACGGTCTGACGCCGGGTGAGGTTGGCGCAGCGGATGGTGGATTTGAACATCCCCGCCAGCCGGTTCAACTGCTTGGCCTGGGTGATGCTCAACCCCTGCTGGCAGTAGAAGGTGATTTCACGGGTCAGCATCAGGCCGGGATCGGCAGGGCCTTGAGTACGGCGTTGGCATCCAGCAGCACGGTTTCCAGTCTCACCTGATGGATGGTGCAGCCAAGGAAGCGCTCTTTCTGCTCAATCTCGATATCGGAGGCAATCAGCACCAGATCGGCGCTGGCAATATCGCGGGCGGTCAGCATGTTCTCCATGCCCATGGCGCCCTGAGTCTCGACCTTGATCTTGAGTCCCAGCCCAGTGGCGGCTTTTTGCAGGGCATCGGCAGCCATATAGGTATGGGCGATACCGGTCGGGCAAGCGGTGACGGCGACGATCTTCATCTGCTCTCTGTGATGCTGACAAGGGGGAGCAACAAGATAGCGCCAGCGGGGGGCTTTTACCAAAAGTCCATATGAAAAGTGGGATCTTGATGGGGATATGCCCGTCCCTTGAACGGCTGTGCAGGCTCATGCTGGGCCAGTCGGGTGTCTGGTTGCTCCAAACAACAAGGGCCACCCCTGTGGGTGGCCCTGAACAATCTGCGTCTGTTGTTATGGCTATCAGGCGGTCTGGGCAGCCAGCTCGGCGGCTTTCAGTTCGCGCTTGATGCGGCGGATCTTGCGCTCCTCGGCGACCGCGACACAACCCATCAGCACCAGACAGGCGGCGGCTGCGATATCCAGCGCCGCGAAGGTGCCGGTCCAGCCGGTCAGACCGAAGATGGGGGTGCCATCGGCGATCATGCCCAGACCCAGTTTGGCGAAGCTGTCACCGATGAGGTAGGCAAAGGTGCCCTTGACGCCATCGGCTACGCTGATGCCCTGCTTGGGGACGAAGCCCACGGCGGCTACGCCGATCAGCAGTTGCGGACCAAACACCAGGAAGCCCAGGGTGAACAGGGAGCCCAGGAACATAAACTGGGTAGTCGCATGCTGGTAGAGACCCAGGGTGGCGATGATCAGCGCCAGCGCCACGCAGGCAACCAGACCACGACGGCCATTGGCCAGATCGGAGAGGTAACCCCACATCAGGGTGCCGACCAGAGCGCCCACTTCGAAGAAGGTAAAGCCCTGAATAGCCACGTCTTTGGAGAAGCCCAGCTCCTGGTGGGCATAGACGGTAGACCACTGGTCAATACCGATACGCACCACGTAGAGGAAGATGTTGGCAAAGCAGAGCAGCCAGATCACCTTGTTGAGCAGCACGTACTTCACGAAGATCTGCCACTTGGTCAGCTGCTGCTCCTCGGTGGCGATATCCTCTTCGCTCGCCACTTCGTCAAACAGCTCTTCCACCTTGCCAAGGCCATAGGCTTCCGGCGAATCGCTACCAAAGCGCAGGCCGATAAAGCCGACGATCAGCGCGATGATGGAGGGGAAGATAAACATGCCGAGCACGTTGCCATCGAACAGGTAGTTGGCACCGAACAGCGCCACACCGGCCGCGCCAGCACCGCCCACGTTGTGGGAGAGGTTCCACATACCGAGATAGGTGCCGCGCTTGTTGCGGGGCGTCCACTTGGTGATGGTGGAGTAGCTGCAGGAGCCGCCACAGCTCTGGAAGAAGCCGCTCAGGGCATAGAAGAAGATCATGAAGTAGAGGCTGAAACCGGTACCGCCCATGCTGGCACTGAAGCCCAGCATGCACAGAGCGGAGAGGATCAGCATCAGCGGCAGGAACTGCTTGGTGTTCTTGCCGTCGGCATAGTAGGAGACGATGGTCTTGCCCACCCCGTAGGTGATGGAGAAGCCAAGGCCGATCATGCCGAGCTCGGTCATGGAGAGACCGTACTCCTGGATCATGTCATTTTGCGCAATGTTGAAGTTCTTGCGGATCAGATACATGGTCAAATAGCCAATAAATACAACCAGATAAGATTGCATAAACGGCTTGAACCAGAGTTTGCGCCGGGCTTCGACCGGCAGGTCGAGGGTGGGGACCCGGACCTGTTGGAGCAATTTCAACATCTTCGTTCATCCTCTGCGAGATAGACGGTATTTCCGCCGCGCCCTTCATTTGTAGATAGGTTGTTCGAGGTCACGCCACGGAAGGGAGAACGGAACGCTGGGGCTGTCAGCCGTTGCTGCGCTCGACGCTCCATCCATATAAACCCGGGCCCGGCACGAGATGACGGGGCACATTGCCCGTCGCGGTGCGGGTCACGACATCAGGTGGGGTGACTCTAATAAGAGGGGCAAAAAATGGCTTGAGAGCCATCCCTAGTGGGGATAGGAAATTTTCCTAGTTTTTGCGCTTTCGCGGACAAAGCGTGAGAAACATCACACCACTGACGCCGGATTGCTGCCATTTCAGCCAGTTTGGCGCTTTGTGTAAGGTCTGGGCTGAGGAGGGGAGAGGTCAGAAGGGAGCCAAGTAAAGGAAAGGGGAGAGACGAGGAAGAGTGCTTATCGACCACTATTTCTCGGGGGCGATTTTGGGAAATACAGCCCACCAGCCATCCCCAAAAAACAAGAGGCCACCCCGTGGGGTGGCCTCTTTTATGCTCTACGAGCCGCGATGGCGAGGGGCACTCAGGCCGCCTTGGCCAGGGTCACCTCGTCACTCTTTTTGACTCGCAGCTTTTTCAGGGCAACCGCGACCACGCCGGTGACGATGGCGCCGCAGATCATGCAGAGCAGGGCCAGCAGCGGCTTGTTGACGGCACCCAGCAGGGCCACGATGGGGCCACCGTGGGCGACGCTGTTGGTGATGCCAAACAGGAAGGCCATCACTGCGGCGGTCATGCTACCCAGCACGTTGGCAGGGATAACGGCCAGCGGGTCACGGGCGGCGAACGGAATCGCACCTTCGGAGATCCCCACCAGACCCATGGCACCGGCGGCTTTGCCCGCTTCGATTTCAGACTCGTCAAAGATGCCGAGCTTGCGACCGAGCACGGTAGCCAGCGACATGCCAAGGGGAGCGGCCGGGATGGCGCAGGCCATGGCACCCATGAACTGGGTCTGACCGGAGGCGATCATGCCGACGGAGAAGAGGAAGGCCACCTTGTTGACCGGGCCACCCATATCAAAGCCGGCCATACCACCCAGCACGATACCCAGCAGCACCAGACTGCCACCGCTCATGGAGAGCAGCATGGCGTTGAGGCCAGTCATCATGTCGGCAATGGGAGCGCCGATGATGAAGATGAATACCGCAGCGATAAACAGGGAGCCGACGATGGGGGCGATCAGGATCGGCACCAGCGGTTGCACCATCTTGTGGTACTGACGGGTGGCAATCCAGCGCACCAGATAGCCGACCAACAGGCCCGCGATGATGGCACCGATAAAGCCGGTACCGGCATCCGCGCCGTAGAAGCTGCCGTTGTTGGCGATCCAGCCGCCGATAAAGCCCGGGGCCAGTGCCGGACGGTCACCGATGGCGTAGGCGATATAGCCCGCCAGAATGGGGATCATCAGGGTGAAGGCGGCCACCCCCACGTTGAGGATCTGGTTCCACATGCTCCCTTCCGGGATCTGCATGCCGCTCGGGGTCGGGTTGCCGCCGATGGCCAGTGCCAGCGCAATCAACAGACCGCCGGTCACCACGAACGGGATCATGTGCGATACGCCGTTCATCAGGTAGCGATAGAGATCGGAACTGCCGCCAGAGCTCTTCTCTTCACCTTTTTTATCTTCTTTGCCAGCCACATAGGCTGGGGCTTTCAGTGCTTGCTCAATCAGACCCTTGCCATCCTTGATGGGGGCTTTCACGCCGGTTTTGATGAGCGGCTTGCCGGCAAAGCGGGCCATGTCCACCTGCTTGTCACAGGCCACCACGATGGCGGCGGCGCGGGCAATCTCGTCCGCGGTCGGGCTGTTCTTGACGCCGATGGAGCCGTTGGTCTCCACCTTCACCTCATAACCCAGCTCCTTGGCGGCGCGCTCCAGCGACTCGGCCGCCAGATAGGTGTGGGCGATACCGGCCGGGCAGCCGGTGACACCGATGATCAGCCCCTTGTTGGCCGCAGGTGCGGCAGCCGCTTCCTCTTTCTTGGCCAGCAGCAGTGCCAGCGCATCGGCCGGAGTCTTGGCTGCCAGCAGGGCATCGATAAAGCCCTCTTCAATCAGCTTGGCGGAGAGCTCGGCCAGCACCTCGATATGGTGGTTGGCGCCACCGGCCGGGGAGGCAATCATGAAGAACAGTTTGGACGGCTTGCCATCTTCGGCGCCGTAGTCGATGCCGTTGCGGCTGATGCCGATGGCGACTGCCGGGGTGCTGACCGCCGCACTCTTGGCGTGGGGCAGGGCAACACCCTCTTCAAAGCCGGTGTTGTCCAGCTCTTCACGGGCCCACAGATCCTTGACGAACTGCTGCTCGTCGCTGACCTTGCCTTGCGCGACCAGCAGGCGGGCCATCTCGGTGAAGACCTCTTCCTTACGTGTCGCTTTCAAATCGAGATTGATCAGATGTTCATTGATCAAGGTGGTTATCATGGCGCTCTCCCCGCTCCGTTGCCGGAGCCTGTTGGCATGCCGCCCTTGCAGGCCGGCATGCAGACAAAATTGACCCGACTATTATCGCGCCGGGGGAGAGGTCACCCTATCGGACAAATGTGCGAATAACTGGATTTTTGTGCGCCATCACCTCGAGTGTGACCCTGATCGCAAAGCTGAATAGCTGCTGAAATGGGGGCGGATTGAATCGCTCATATTTTTATTGATGATTAAAATCAATTGGTTGTGTTTGTGCATGATTCAGCGCCTTGGCCGTATGGTGAGTTTTTACTCAGCAGATGGGAGCGCTCTTTCTGTAAATTTGTGAGGTGAAGAACGGCGGCGGGATGTGAGCCAACGCACAGAAATGGCCCCGCTGGCGGGACGCGAGGGGCGGACGCAGGGAAGGCGTGAGCAGAACAAGCTGGAGAAATGGGCTGCACCATCGGTGCCAGACAGCTCACCACAACGGGCAAGAAAAACCACAGCCATCGGCGCACCGTAGGGTGCAATGAACAAAGTGAATTGCACCGCCTGTTTGGGCAGGCTGGGGGTGGCAAAGATAGAGGTGCAATGCGCTGCGCTTATTGCACCCTACGGGGTTAAGGTGACCGGATGAATACCTGAATACTCGAATCTATGGACTGTCTTGGATCGTTTTTATAAGCGTGAGCTGGTTTTTATCAACAATGTAATAGTTCGTGTAATAAACAAAATGTTTTCCGTCTTGACTGTTTTCAACTTTAACCGTTGTGAGAAGGCGGCTATCAATTTGGGGCGATTCAATCCATTCTCCCACACGGGTATCAGACTCATCATTTACATCATATGAGCTATAAGCATTAAATACCGTATCAAGAACCTTGCCCGTGCGCTTGTTGACAAGGACTTGATCATAACAACCTGATGAACCACATCCCCAGCCTGTCAGTACATATTCACCAGCATATACTGGCTTTTGTGACAAGGCCGAGGTAAGTCGGGTACGGAATGTTCTGGCCAATTCAGAGTCTAGTGAAAGCTTGGCTGGCTTACCTTTATATACAGGTGGTGCCGGGTAGTCCTCTGTCTGAGGTGGCACTTGAGATCCGGTTTCATTAGCAAATGAGATTTGGCTGGATAACCCGAGGAAAAATAATAAGTAAATCATGCGTGCTTTCATAATTTTTGTCTTGATACTTAAAGTTGTAGTGCCGTAGGGGACAATAAACCAAGTGAATTGCACCGCTTGTTTGGTAACAGAATATATAGAAGCCGGAAGGTAGATTTTATTACGCGAATGTCCGAATACGCTTCGCTATTCGAACCTACGGGCAGCCTCTTAAAAGTCGTGAATAAATGACTTTTCATCTGATTGTTGTACTGCAGTTTTATTCGTTGCTACATCTAAACTGTTGTAGAGCGCATTTGCTAGGTTTGATGCATTCTCTATCAGCATTTCAAGAGCTAGATCTGTTATCACTACTGGGTTTCCTTCTTTATCCTTTCCTCCACGATGCACTAAGTGATTTCGATTAAGGGTTGCTAACTCAATATGTTCTATCGGCCAGTCTTTATGTACTTTTATATCAAACGTGGCTTTATAGCGGTCGATTACCTTTTTAGTGCTATGCCAGCTTGCACTGATCAAGTGCTCCTTAATTGACTTTATTAGCTCTTCTCTTATCTTCTCAATGGGTTCATCCTTGAAAGGTAATGCAGCAATCTCTTTGCTTACTTTAAATTCAGTCTTACCTTTCTCTATACAATTTGCTATGTAAACATCATTTCTCTCTATAGAATTAATGAATAGTTCAACATAAAGCGTTTCCAAAGCTGTAATGACATTTGTGTAGAGCAAACTAAGCAAATGGTCTTTTTGTTCTTGTTCTGTTTTATCTTTTGCCAGTGCTTTTATTTTATCGATGTTATTAATGAATTTTATATACGGTTCACCGGAAGACGTTACAGCATCATATAAGTCATCATCATACCAGTCATCTATGTTATTAGAGTTTCCAGACCATTCGTAACATTGCTCTTGTAGCTCGTCTGCCAATTCTTCAATGTATTCAAATTTTACGTATTGATCAAACATGGCTTGTAGTTCGTGGCTAGCATCATACGGGCCACCATAAATGTATGCGTACCCACCTTCGCGACTTTCGAAAGGGCAAGAGTTTGCAGGATCTTCATAGTTCTCATAAAACCATTCACGCATTACTTCGAGTTGATTTGCTTTACTTATGTACTTTAGCGATTTAAGTGGAACTTTCTTCCCACCTACATTAAAAATAATATTCATAATGCAATGCTTCCTTTATGAAATACATTAATATCATAACTTAATAATGAACTATGGTTTTCATTAGAGATACAATATGCACTTCTGTGAATAAATACAGCAGAAAAAGTATGGTTAGCCCGTACCTCTGATTAGTGCAGCGTTATTGGAAGTTTGTGTAAATTCAATCAAAAAGAGATATGTGCAATCCCCAACCAATAATAATCACACTCTTCTGTCAGCATCAGTTCCTGCGCTTTAGCCACCAGAATATCGAGTCGTATCCATCTCGTATGTTGGGCCACACATCGTAGGTTGGTGCTGAACGAAGTGAAGCCCAACGTTTACCGCGACAATATCCTAATTGCTTACATCGACTTCAATCGCCCCTGAAAATGGCGGTAAATATCCTCGTTATTAAAGCCATCCACATTCTGGCTGGAGAATATAAGCGGTGTGACCTCTTCTGTCAGAACTGTAAGTTCAATTTGCGAAGCGTAATCGGACGTTCGCGAATGTTGTATCAATATCTCGCTTGTTGGGCTTCGCTGCGCTCTGCGCCAACCTACAAAAACCACGCTACCGCCCGTGGATTACAGCCTCCAGCCTGCTGCGGTCATCCGGCGATGTGGTGGATGGCGAAACGGCTGCACAGGGTTATTTCTGCAAGAGTGGTTGCCAAGTGGGGCATATTAATCGAGAGAGGGGCAGGGTAAAACCGCAGTCGGGCAAAAACCTGCCAGAGATCAATAAATCGCTCATTAAGTGGGTGTTATCTGTCCACTTGGCGCTGTGAGTGCAAGCAGAGCTTCACCTCTTGCTATGTACTATCGCCACTCAATACTCCAGAAACTTCTCCCCGCACAGCTCACAAATAAGATGTTTTACATGGGTGGTCTGGTAGGCCAGTGTTTCACCAAACGCCCAGTTGGTGATGCTGCTGGAAGTAAAGGCTTGCCAGAAGGCTTTGCGCGGATCCTTAGGCATGATGTCCTGGCTGTGATCGCGGGCGACCAGCACCACGATATGGCGGGTACGCTCGCCGCATTTGTCACAGCGATGGATTTCAGTTGGCGGATTCTGGTCGTGCGGGTTGCTCATAAATGGGCTCGTGAAGTGAGGCAGGCGCCCATCATATTCCTCTTCACTTGGCTCTCAATCTCTCCTTGCCGGCGCAGTGAGCGGCCTCACGTTTTGGCGTGCTGTTGGCTAGCAGAAGGAGTGAATTGTCAAGGCGCGGGCGTGAGCCCCCGCCGTGATATAAGGTTCAAGCCGACTCGTGCAGAGAGTTGGCATGGGCAAGCCAGGCTTCTTCGGTGACGATACGTACCGAGTGTCCTTTCTCCTGCAACAACATGGCCTTTTCGATTTTTCTGCCGTATGAGGAGAAGCGCCAATCCCGCGAACTGAGCTCACCGATGATGAGGTAATCAAGTTTCTGGGTGACAGAGTCTTGGGGAGTTGCACCCAATAGCAAGGCTGTTTCCTCGCACTGTCGGCGTGTACCGGAAAGAAACATGCCGGTGAAGCAAACAGTACAGTCATATAGGGTATCTATTTCGAAGTCACTGATGGCCAACTTGGTTGCCATACCCGTGACAGCCCCATGCTCGAAGGGATTGCCGATAAACAACATCAATTGTTGCTGCAACTCCTCTCTCTCTTCGGCAGTAATAATGCCATCCAACAGGATACGCTCCACCGTCTGATACAGCTGTTTTCCGGGATAGTGGGCCCTCAGCATGCTGTTTTGTTTCATCCACCAGCTCAGGTATTGGATCTCGTCATCGGACAGCTGTTGATCTCCCATCAACCCCTGACAGAGCCCCTCGAGTAATAGCTTGTCAGATTCCTCTGAATAGAAGTCGACACCCGGTAGATGACGATATGTTTCCATCAGACGGGGAAGCGCACTCATAAGGTGGATTTTTTCTTCTTCACACAACTTACCGTCTTGCAGCACATTAGCGACCATTTCTCGTAGCTCACGAAAGATCCAGCTGTTAAGGCTGGCACTCTCTTTGAGCCAAGTATCAAGATACAGGATCTCCTGCTCATCGATGACACTGTCTGCGATTATGCCGTCCAAGATCCCCATCAGATTATTCAACTGCTTGTCGCGGTTGCGTGCTGCATTGTAGTTAGCGACTGGCTGGCCATGACGATTCAATTCACCCATTGCATGATCCCTTGCTGGTTACAAAGAGAGTGAGAACTACCCGTAGATATGGATCGCTGCGGGTGTACCTAATGACTTCATCATATAAAAGTTGGCTTCAATCAGGCCAGAAGACTTGCCTGCCATTAGTCACGCATGTGAGCTTTGTCGAATAATGGTTTCCTGGGGGATTGGAGAGATGCCCTTGCTTGCCGATTGGCGGGTCAGTTCCTGTTCATCTACTAAGTGGCGGGAACTCAAGCCGACTCCCGCTTCTGTAGATTGGGGGTGATGATATGGCGGTTGGGGGCGAGCTCGGGTTGCTGCATCCGGGTCAGCAGTCGTTTTGCCGCCTGACGGCCGATTTCGCGGGCCGGTGAGCTGACGAAAGTGAGGGCGGGGGAGGTGAGTTCGGCCTCCGCCACATCGTCAAAGCCGAGCAGGGCTACCTGCTGGCCGATGTAGTTGTCCTTGCCCACGGTGCGGCCGCTCGCCTCGACACCATAGATGGCGCCGAGCGCCACCTCGGGGTAGTGGCAGAGCACGGCGGTCACCTTGGGGTGCTGATGCAGCAGTTGGGCGATGGTGTCGGCGGCGCTGCGCTGGGTGCGTTCGCACTCCAGTACCCACTCCGGTTTGAAGGGCAGGCCATATTGCAGCAGGCTGGCGCAGTAGCCGCCGATACGCTCGGCGCGGGTGAGGGAGTCGGCCCGCCCGCCGACGTAGGCGATATGGCGGTGGCCCTGCTCGATAAGGTAGGTGGTGGCCTGCTTGGCGGCGTGGGTATTGTCGGGACCGATAAAGTCCACGTCATCCCGATAGTAGGAGCGGGCGGCGCACACCACTGGCAGTTCGGAGTCGAGCAGGGTCTCCAGGGTTTTGGCCGCCGCGCCGCGCACCGGATTGAAGATGATGCCCGCCACCCCCTGCCGTGACAGGGAGTGGATGCTCTGCTGCAGCCGCTCCGGGCTGTGGCCGCACTGGGTCAGAAACAGCAGATAGCCCTGCTGCTCCAGCACCTCGCTCACCCCGGCGGTCACCTCGGTATAGAAGGGGTCGGTGATGTCGCGCAGGATCAGCCCCACCAGATTGGATTGCTGGCTGCGCAGGTTGGCGGCGGCGCTGTTGGGCACGTAGTCGAGCTCTTTTATCGCCTGCTGCACCCGCTCGGCGGTGGCCGGCGAGATGCGCCCCTTGCCGTTGAGCACCATGGAGACGGTGGTGACCGACACTCCCGCCCTCTGGGCGACATCGGTGATCTTGGTGGCTTTGGCAGAGAGGGATTTGGGCGACATAGAGCGAACGGACGACGGACAGTTGAAAGCGAGGCCCCAGCATACCTGCTCAGATGCTCAAGTGAAACGTTACATCACCATCTGGCCGATCCGGCTCACAAATTTGGATCCTGCTGCCAGCCAGCCCCCTTATTCTGTGATCCTGTCGGCACTTGTAAGTTGATAAAACGTTTTATCATCCAGCAAAACCTGATGCTGACCCGCGCCTTTTGCTTCGAGATTGCTTCGAGATTGCCTCGAGCGGGGGAGGGCAGCCGCAGATATTGCTGTCTATTCACAAGGAGCCGTTTCATGGCCAAGCCTCAAGCCAAATCCACCATCTGGGAGTTCCTGCAGAGCCTCGGCAAGACCTTTATGTTGCCGGTCGCCCTGCTGGCCTTCTCGGGTATTTTGCTCGGTGTCGGCAGCTCGCTCACCAGCGATGCGGTCAAGCAGAGCATGCCCTTCCTCGACAATACCGTGCTGCAACTGCTGTTCCTCTGGATGACCAAGGTGGGGCTGGTGGCCTTTATCTACCTGCCGGTGATGTTTGCGGTGGCCATTCCGCTCGGGCTGGCGCGAGAAGAGAAGGGGGTCGCGGCCTTTGCCGGTTTCGTCGGCTATGCGGCGCTCAACCTCTCCATCAACTTCTACCTGACCGTGGCCAACGTCATCGGTGACGCGGCGGCGGAGAAGGCCTACGGGGTGAAATCCATCCTCGGTATCAGCTCCATCGACACCGGTATTCTGGGGGCCATCATCGTCGGGGTGATCGTCGCGAAGCTCCACGCCCGTTTCTACACCTACAAGATGCCAGATGCGCTCGCCTTCTTCGGCGGTGCCCGCTTCGTGCCCATCATCACCGCGCTGGTGCTGGGCGTGGTAGGTCTGGTCGTGCCGTTCGTCTGGCCCTGGTTTGCTGCTGGCATCAATGGTATCGGGGCGCTCATCTCCCACGCCGGTCCCTTCGGCCCCTTCCTGTTCGGTACCGGTGAGCGCCTGCTGCTGCCGCTCGGCCTGCACCACATTCTGGTGGCGCTGATCCGCTTTACCGAAGCGGGCGGTACCCAGCTGGTATGCGGTCACGAGGTGAGCGGCGCCCTCAATATCTTCTACGCCGAGCTCTCTTGCGCCGATACTTCCGGCTTCTCGGTCTCTGCCACCTCCTTCCTCTCTCAGGGCAAGATGCCAGCCTTCCTCGGCGGCCTGCCGGGTGCGGCGCTCGCCATGTATCACTGCGCCCGTCCGGAAAATCGCGGCAAGATCAAGGCGCTGCTGGTATCTGGCGTGGTGGCCTGCGTCATCGGCGGCATCACCGAGCCACTGGAGTTCCTGTTCCTGTTCGTGGCGCCGGTGCTCTACGTCATTCACGCCATCCTGACCGGTCTGGGCTTTATGACCATGGGGCTGCTCGGCGTCACCATCGGCAACACCGACGGCAACCTGATCGATTTTCTGGTGTTCGGCGTGCTGCAAGGTACCGCCACCAAGTGGTATCTGGTGCCGGTCGCAGCGGCCATCTGGTTTGCCATCTACTACAGCGTGTTCCGCTTCGCCATCGTGCGCTTTAACCTGAAAACCCCTGGCCGTGAAATCGAGACCAGCGAGGCTGCCCAGCCCGCAGGCAAGAAGGTCGGCAACAGCGGTTACAACGGTGAAATCATCCTTAACGCCCTGGGCGGGGCCGATAACATCCTCGCGCTCGATAACTGCATCACCCGCCTGCGGATGTCGGTGCAGGACATGAGCCGGGTCGATGACAAGGTATTGAAAGCGAACGGCGCCATCGGGGTGATCAAGCTCGACGAGCACAACCTGCAGGTGGTGATCGGCCCGCAGGTGCATCTGGTAAAAAACCAGCTGCAGAGCCTGATGGAGGCCTGAATCGGCCAATAAGATCCGAACGGGGGGCGCAAGCCCCCCTTGTTTGCCTCTCCCAATATGTCTCCTGTTTATGGAGGGAGAAACTTCATGCACGATATTTATGACTTCGACCGCGTGGTCGACCGCCACGGCACCTACTGCACCCAGTGGGACTATGTGGCCGACCGTTTTGGCCATGCCGATCTGCTCCCCTTTACCATCTCCGATATGGATTTCGAGACCGCCCCCTGCATTCGCCAGACCCTGGCAGCCCGCCTTGAGCACGGAGTATTTGGCTATAGCCGCTGGAATCACGACGACTTCAAGGGGGCGGTGAGCAACTGGTTTGCCCACCGCTACGGCGCGAGCCTCGACCCCGAGACGCTGGTCTACGGCCCCTCGGTCATCTATGTGATTGCCCAGCTGGTGAGCCTCTGGTCAGCGCCGGGTGAGGGGGTGCTGGTACATACCCCCGCCTACGACGCCTTCGGCAATATGCTGGCTGCCAACGACAGGGTGTTGCTGCCCTGTCCGCTTAAAAAAGAGGAGGGGAGTTACCAGATCGACTGGGCCAGCTTCGAGCAGCAAGCCGCCCGCCCCGATTGCCGGATTTTGCTGCTCTGCAGCCCCCACAATCCCACCGGGCGGGTCTGGACGCGGGATGAACTCGGCCGGATGGCCGCTATCTGCCAGCGCCACGGGGTCAAGGTGATCTCGGACGACATCCATATGGATGTGAGCTTTGCCCGCTACCTGCCGTGGAGCGAGGTGGCACCGGACGATCACTGGGCGCTGGTGAGCTCGGGCTCCAAATCCTTCAATATTCCCGCCCTTGGCGGCGCCTACGCTTTTATCGCCAACGCAGCGTCGCGGGCCGCCTATCTGCTGCGGCTCAAGGCGGCCCATGGCCTGTCTTCGCCACCCATTCTCGGGGTGCTGGCCCATATCAGCGCCTATCACGATGGTGGTGTCTGGCTTGATGCCCTTAAAAGCTATCTGCACGGCAACCTCGCCCATGTGGCGGCGCGGCTCAACGCCGCCTTCCCCGCCATCGACTATCGGGTGCCCGAGGGAACCTATCTCGCCTGGATTGACCTGCGCGGTCTTGGCATCGACTCCACCGAACGGATGGATGCGCTGCAAACCTTGCTGGTGGATAAATATCGGGTCGCCATCATGCGCGGCGACACCTACGGCCCGGAAGGCTCAGGCTATATCCGCCTCAACGTCGGCTGCCCACGCTCGAAGGTTGACCAGGGACTCGACGCCCTGATCGGCGCGCTGGGGGAGGTGGAGTAAGGGATATCCTGGACTAGCGATTGATCAAGAAGACGACCTCCCCCCGGTAGTGGGGGGAGGTCGCAAGCTTTGCCTGCCACGAGGGTTCCCACTCGCCCTCCTGCACCAGACCAACCTTGAATGGAATGGTGAGCTGCATCATGGCGGGTAGATAGGCGCTGTAACCCGGTACCGTATGTTTTCCCTGATAGGTCTGGATGACTATCTCATCGACCGGAAGGCTGTTGAGCTGCGCCACATCCCCCGTCTTGGCCCAGTCGAGCAGGCCCGTTACGCTGAGCTTGCACTCTGCCGGCAACACTTGTCGCAACTGCCGCAAAGAGGTGGCGTAACGATCCAGTTGGCGGGTGGCTGCATCAAAGTCGATCTGAATACCCGTTACTTTGGCTCCGGCCTTGCGCCACTCCTGATACAGCTTGACCAGCAACTTCTTGTGATCGGCAGAGAGCGGCAGCGTATTCACTCTCACGACAAGCCAGAGTTGTTCGGTCTGAAGTGGCGTTGGAGTGCGCCCCAGTTTGATAAAACGGGGGCCGGATGGCCTGTTCAGGATCTCCCCCTGATGCAAATAGAGGGTGGTTGCCTGTGCCAGGACTGGCTGATGTCGGGTGGCAGACCAGAGCCAGAATGCGTCATAGTTGTTGGCATCGACATTTGCCTTAAGTGGCGCAGCAAGTGTCGATAACAGAATTAGCAGGCTAGGCACGAGGGGCTGCGGCATGGTTTACCAGTAGTATTTGAGTGATTTGGCCCATACCGAGTTGCCATAACGTTGCTTGAGCGTGTTGAACCAGGCTTGCCGCATGCTCTTGGGGAGCTCCTGATCGTCACACCCGTTGTAGCCTGATGGTGCGTAGCAGTTGATGGCTCTATAAAGGGCATAGCTCTTGTCTTCGGGCTCGGCTTTAGGGTTGGCCATGACGGCCTGATATAGCTTTAGCCTGCTTGGTGCGGTGGCTGACTCAGGTTTTGACAATCCCCAAACCATCTCTTTTCCTTGCCACAAATTGATCGCGGGATCCTTGTTGCGCAGATATTCACCCAGGCAGTTGAGTGCGTGTCCGTCTCCGGGGTGTTGCAGCAGTGTGCCGAGAGTGGAGGCCAAATCACGGCAGTAATAGCCCTGCGGTGTGCCTTCACCTCCCCACTTGAATGCTGACAAGAGCACATCTCTGTTGGGTACCGGTTGCCATGGTTCATCCTTGGGTGGGGTAGCCTCCTTGTAGTCGGCCGGAATAAGTGTCACGTCTTTCAGGAACGTTGCGTAATCCTCTGCAATCAGGTCTCTCACCAGCAAGGTATGCAGGGCGATTTGTCTTTCCAAGGCGCTTGTGGCCTGCCGAGCCTGCTGACGAAGCAAGTCCGGATCTGCCGACTGTTTTAACACGACGGTGCGTATTCGCAACTGAGTGACAGGGCTCTCTTTGTTGAAAATGGCCGCAGTATTGCCGGTACGTACCCACTGATCTGCCAGCATGTTCTCCACGAATGCCTGTTGGGCTTGAGTGAGAGGTGCCGCTACGAGCGTCATCAGGGCTTGCTCTGCCTGGTCAAACGCCTTCATTCCTTGCTGTGCCCAGATGCGCAGCAACTGGCGGCTAAACGCCAGGGTTGATGCGTTTTGTCCTTCTGTTTTGGGCAACAGCGCCAGTACAGCATCAAACTGTTGGTTCTGCAGCAATCGATAAGCTTGCAGATAGGTAGCCTCTTCCGTTTTACCCGTCTCTTGCAGCTGTTGGATGGCCTCATCGATCTGCTCGTCACTCCAGTTGCGTTTCTGGTCATAGCCAGTTCTGAGGCCACGCAGTGCATTGATAAACAGCAGCTCAGGCTGAGTTTTATCCTCGTAGGCGAGTTCATTTCGATAAGCATCTGCGCTCAGCAAAGAGAGATCTATTTCGTTAACCAGCGCCTCAAGTTCCGGCAGGGAGTGGTCAGCGGCTATCGCTTCGCTATAGTTATCGCGCAATGAAGCCTGGTCACCCTCCATCCAGTTGATGCGTCTGAACATCCCCTTGGTCGAGCTGACGTAACGGCCTTGCGGATAGGCCGCCAGATACGACAGCCCCTGTGTCATGGCCTGTTTCAGCGCCTCTTTATCACTCTTGGTGAAATCCGTATCACCATACTCGCTCTGCGCATCTTTCACCGCTGCATTAAGGTGTGTTCGCATCACCATATAGCTCGCGGTTTCGGCAATCCACGGTGCTTTTGCCTCTTGCAGAGCCATAAAGCCGGTCAATGCCTCGGAGAAATGACCTTCGTAGAAGTGGCGTGCCGCATCTAGGTAAGCCTGCCACTCCTTGGCAGACTCGCTCATTGTGACTTCTGAAGACTGGGGGCTATCTTCCTGTTGACCAAGGAGCTGTAAGCGGGTTTTGAGTAGATGCGTGCGCTCGGTAGATGACAGGTCACTCTGCTCAAGGGCATCGAGAAATTGACTGACAGATTGCAGCGAGTTGGAAATGGCTCGGCCGTAAAGGGCATCCCGACCAGCATAGTGTTCCAGCAAAGTCGGGAGCGAGGCGTCATGGGCGGTGAGCCGGCTAACCAGCTGTTCACGTAGTTCCGGGACTTCCAACTCGTCGGGAAGTGGCAGGCGTTGCAGAGAGAAGAGTTCCATATCGCGTTCGTTGGCCGGATCGGCCGGAAGCATAAAGGGAAGGGAGAGTCGCTGCTTGTCAGCCAGCAGCATCAGCAAGTTGCTCTTGGTGTCATTTTCGGAAAGGAAAAGCGGATAAGCAGGCAATGGACAGTCTGTCAGCCAAAAACTGCACCCGTCTTGGTCGAATGAGGCAACCGAAGGAAAAGCAGCAAGCGTGAGTGCCAGTGCCGAACAGTATTTCAAGATCTTCATAAGAGGCGGTATCCACTATCTGCCGAGTGACAACTCCTTGAATCACGAGCCAAGAAGCCTGAAGCACAATGGCTGGCAATAGTACGCAAGTGGGTTGCAATCGACAACCTTTCAGTGGTTTATGATGGGCGTTCAAGCAGATAACAGAATGCTGATGGCCTTACGTTGTAAGGCCTGCAATAAAAACGGGGCCATCAGTGATGGCCCCGTTTTGGTTGCGCTGTTCTCCCTTACGAGCAGACGCCGATATCAGGCGCGAATGGTCGTCGGGATAGTGCAATTCTGGCGTGACATGGCTGGTTCGATTGCGGGCTCGCTGAGCTCGGTAGCTGCTAGCGCTGTGCCTTGGGTCAGGGCTTCAGCCTGATGAAGCATGCGGCTGACCATATCGGTCAGGAGATCCACATCCAGCTTGTCCAGCCACTCGCGACACCAGAGCAGGGTGCTCTGCTTGCTGTCTCTACTGAGTTGCAGCACAGGCCAGTCGGCCATGGCGGTGAGGGAGGGGGTCTGGATATCCCCCAGCGGGATAAACAGGGTCACCAGTTGATCCCGCTCGCGAATATGGAGGCTGAAGGGGCCCGCCTGCAGATCCAGCCCCTCTTCGTGCAGGCACTCCTGCGGCAGGGATAGCTGGCGAACGAGGGTCGATAGCATGGCATGAAACATCATTAATCCTCCCGATGAGTGTTATCAAAGACCGACTCTGTGGGCGGCCACAGGTTGGCGATAGGGGGGCGGGCGGGGGTACCGACCAGTGGCGCCCCTATGGTTGCGGCCCAGGGGTCGACTACCTTGGCGTGTGGCCCCCAGCTTTCCGGCTTGGTGAGTTCACTCCCTTCGGCGCGGCCAATCACCACAAAGCAGTGGGTCTGGGCGTGACCCTGTGCGCCACGATGGGCCAGCACTTCGATCCGCTGGTCACTGTTGTGGCGCAGCAGTTCGGCCGCCGCCGAATAGGCCAGGGTCGAGCAGCAACCGGCCTTGGCGTCATCCACCGCCTTGGCGATGTTTTCCATGGTGCGCAAGGAGAGTGGCTGCTTGTTTCTGGTGATCTGGATGGCGGCCATATTGGCGCTGTTGTTGGCGCGCTGGTTGGCTGCCAGGCGCTGGGGATCCTGTCCGAAGGCGTTGAGTTTGCCGATGATCTTCTGATAGCTCGGGTTGTTCGGCTGGACAAAGGTCTGGGCGTCGGTGCAGGCGTAGCTGCCCAGTTTTTCCAGTCCGGCCATGCTCTTTTGCAGTAGGGCCTGGGTGCCACCCGCCATCACTTTCGGTTCATGTCGCGGGGCGGCTCTGGTGATGGCCCCCTGTTCTGCCAGCGCCTGTTTCAGTTCAGTCAGACGAGCGCCACGTGCAGCCACCTCTTTGGGGTGGTGCTGCTCCCAGTGCTGGATTGCATCCTGCACCCGCTGCGCTTTGCCGCTATCGGGGGCGCTTTGCAACTGGCGCAGGGCGCTGATGACCTGCTTGAGATCGCTGCTCTGGAAGTGGCCGATGCCGCGCTTGACGGATTGTTCGAACAGCTTGTTACCCTTGGCCAGCAGCGGGCTGGCCTCTGTCTGTTGGGGTGATGCTGGGCGGTTGAGGTGAATGTGTCCACCGATTGCTGGTAAGGCCATGATGTGATTCCCGACAGGGTTGACGATAAGGAGATGATACCGAGCCGTGACGGCGCGCTATATCGGGGAGCGGTCGGGGATTTGTCAGTTTTCCGCGTGTTGTGCTGTTTGTTCGGCGATGTGGGCAGCTTGCTGCCCTACCACTGTGGCCCTTCGCTCTGGCGCCACTGCTCCAGCCAGCGCAGAACCTCGGCGGTCGCCTCAATCTGGTCGGCGGGAATGTAGTTGTTGAGTTGGGCATCCCGATAGAGGGCTCGGGCCAGCGGGATGCGTTGCAGCACCGGGATCCCCTCCTCTTCGGCAATCTTGCGTACCTGCAGCGCCTGGGCATCGGTGAACTTGAGGGTCACCACCGGCAGCGGCGTTTCTCCCCGCTCGTAGCGGATACCGATGGCGATATGGGTCGGGTTGGCGACGATGACCGAGGAGCGCTTGACGTCAGCGCGCATGTTGCTCGACTGCAACTCCTGATGGAACTGGCGGCGCTTGCTCTTGATCTCCGGGCTCCCTTCCATCTCCTTGTACTCCCGCTTCACCTCGTCCTTGCTCATCTTGAGCTGCTTGATGTGCTGGTAGTGTTCGAAGGCGTAGTCAGCGATGGCGATCACCACAAAGCCCATGGCGCAAACTGCCATCAGCTGGCCCAGCATGCCCCCCAGGACCGGAGTGATGCAGCTCATGCCGCAGCCGGGCAACTGGAGCATCGCTTGCAGATTGCCCTTTATGGTGACCCACACCAAGAGGCTCAGGAGACTCACCTTGAGCAGAGATTTGACGAACTCCATCAGGCTTTTGATGGAGAAGATCTTCTTGGCCCCCTCCACCGGATTGATCTTCTTGATGTCGGGCTTGATGGACTCGCCACTCAGCAGAAAACCGTACTGGGCGAAGTGGGAGGCGAGCACCACCAGCACCGCGACCGCGAGGAGCGGAATGCAGAGATAGGCCACCTCCTGCATCAGGTTCTCCACCACATGGTTGAGCGCCTGGGTAAAGGGGAGGTTGATGTGGGATTCCGGGATCATCATCAGCTTGCCCAGATGTTCGAGGTAGTAGTCGGACATCGCCATCAGCATGCCCACCAGACTGAGAATGATGGCGGTGGAGACCACCTCCTTGCTCTTGACCACTTGCCCCTTCTGGCGTGCATCTCGCAACTTTTTGGGGGTGGGTTGTTCGGTCTTCTCGCCGCTCATCGCGCCTCCAGAATGGGGATCAGCAGTTGCAGCGGATCCATCACCGCCAGCACCTGTTGATAGGCGTGGTCCATCATCAGCTTGATATAGATGACCAGCAGCAGGCTGGCGACGGCGCTTTTTATCGGCATCGCCAGCACGAAGACGTTAAGTGAAGGGGCGAAGCGGCTGATCAGCGCCAGCCCGAATTCGGCCAGAAACATGGCGATCAGCAGCGGCGCCGCCAGCAAAGCGCAGAGCAGCAACATATGGCTGAACTGGCTGTAGAAAAAGTTGACCCACTGCTCGTCGATGGTGGGGAAAAAGTGCGCCACCGGCCAGCTGATGTAGCTCTGGAACAGGGCGGCCAGCAGGGCGAGAAAGGCGCCGCTGGCAAAAAAGAGGGTGATCAGGGTCTGGGTCAGCAGCAGGCCGGTGGGACTGGTCTGGCTGCCGAGACTCGGGTTGAACAGGGACCCCATAGCGGCGCCGCGCTGGTTGTCGATCAGAAAACCGCTCGCCTCGATGGCCCAGAAGGGGATGGCGGCGACAAAGCCGATCAGCAGGCCGAGCAGCACCTCCTTGGCGATCAGCATGGCCAGCGCCATGCCGTCGATCTGATCCGGCAAGGTGTCGGCGACCGTGGGGTAGGCGTAGAGCGCCAGCGAGCAGACCACGCCGTTGCGGATCATCGCCCCTCCCAGCATCTGTTTGCTCAGCACCGGTAGCATCACGAAGCAGCTGATAAAGCGCGGCAGCAGCAGGGTATATGCCAGCATCTGGGCCTGCAGGCTCTCCAGCGTCATTGGATCTGCGGCACCTTGAACAGCACCATATCGGCAAAGCTGTAGAGCTCGTTACCCAGCCAAGCGGTGGTGGCAAACAGGGTGATCACCACGGCGATCAGCTTGGCGACAAAGCCCAGGGTCTGCTCCTGGATCTGGGTCAACGCCTGCAGCAAAGAGACAAGGGTGCCCACCAGCGCCGCCACCAGCACAGGTGGCATCGAGAGGATCAGCACCAGCCAGAGCGCCTGGCTGGTAAAGTGAAGGATATCGGCGTGACTCATCCTAACCTCCGTAACTGATGACCAGCCCGTGGGTCAGGCGGGCCCAGCCATCGAGTAGCACAAACAGCAGCAGCTTGAAGGGCAGCGAGATGGTCATGGGGGAAACCATCATCATCCCCATCGCCAGCAAGATGTTGGAGATGATGAGGTCGATGGCGATAAAGGGCAGGTAGATGAGAAACCCGATCTCGAAGGCGCGACTCAGCTCGCTCACGGTAAAGGCGGGCAGCAGGATCAACAGGCTGTCGGGCTCCAGCCGGTCGGCATATTTGCTGGGCCAGAGCTGCTTGGTGCTGTCGATAAAGAAGGCGTGCTCCCGTGGTTTTATCTGCTTTTTCAAAAAGTCGCGGTAGGGGGCAATCCCCTCATCGAGGAACTTCTCCACCGATTCGGCTTTCGCCAGCGACACCTCGTTCTGGCGCAGGTAATCCTGGGTGGCAAAGCCGACCGGCGCCATCACATAAATGCTGAGAATGATCGCCAGCCCGTACATCGCCATGTTGGGGGGGATCTGCTGCACCCCGAGGGCGTTGCGCAGCAGCGAGAAGACCACCGCCAGCTTGACGAAGGAGGTGGCCATCACGGCGATAAAGGGGAGCAGAGCCAGCAGCGCCAGCCCGACGATAAGGTTTAGCTCGTCCGGCAACTGGATCATGACTGTGACTCGTTGTCGAGGCGTTCGACCCTTACCCCCAGGCGCCCCTGGATCTCCACCAGTCGGCCCACTCCCAGCGAATGGCCGTTGCTGATGATGCGCACTTCGCCATCGAGGGGCGTGCCAAGATCGAGCAGGGCGCCCGGTTGCAGACTGGTGAGGGTATGCCAGTCCAGGGTCTGGCGGCCCACTTCGAAGCTCACCGGGATCGGCAGTTGATCCAGTTCGGTCGGGCCGAAGGGTTCAGCGGAGGCAGCATTATGCATGGCAGTCAGTTCCAGATGTTGTTGATGGGGTTGGCAGTAGGCAAAGGGGCGACCCTCCACGCAGATCAGCAGTTGCTGGCCGAGTTGCGGATGGGGTGGCGGCAGCAGCACATCGCCGATAGCGAGAGTGGCGAGCTCATCCATGGTCAGCCCCATCTCGCCCCACTGTAGGGAGAGGGTGAGGGGCAGCGGCAACCGCTGCTGCCGTGGCCGTGGTGGCAGCTTGTTCAGCAATGGCTCGGGCTGCGGCAGCCAGAGAGCGAGCGTGGCCCCCTCCCGTTGCAACAGCAGTTGCAAGGCTGGCTCATCGGTCTGAACGTTACTCTCCGGTCGGGTCTGCGCCGAGCAGGTGATGCCACCGAGGGGTTGTCCCAGCCGTTCGATCAACGCCAGTTGCAGTGGCTCGGGCAGGCTGAACAGTGCCGCCTGTTGTAGATCCGGCGCGAGCCAGTGCGCCAGCTCTGCGCCGTGGCACAACAGCGGCAAAGAGAGCCCCTGCCACTGCAGTTGCAGCCGGGTATCGAGTGTCGCAGGCGGCAAACCGATGGCGAGGAGAAGCTCGCCGCCACTCCAGCCAAAGTGCTGGCGGTATTGGCTCAGGGTCTGCTGTAAAGTCAGCTCCGCCAGCGAGGCGGAGGTGAGGGTAATCGGTGTCATGCGTCGGCATCCCACTCTTCGTAGATAGATCGTTTATGGCGCGAACCCTGTTCACTGCCGGGCTGGCCGAATAGATCGAGGGCGATCCGCTCGCCGGGATAGAGCCGTTGCAGGCGGTCGACCAGATCGCTGCGCCCCTGATTGAGCAGCAATTGCCCTTCGCTGGTTGCCAGAATCTCGATCTGCAGCTCGCCATGGTGGTGAGCGATGCGAATGGAGAGATCGCCCAGCTGTGGCAATGTCAGGCGTAGAAGCGGCGGGCGCTCCGGGCGGCCCTGCTCCTGATAGATATCCACTGCCAGCCGCTCCAGCAATTGACCCAGCTCCCGATTATTCTCGGCAGGTGCCAGCCGAGCGAGCTGCAGATCCCCGGGGGTAACGGCAAGGGGAGCGCCCCAGATAGTCGGGTTGGCAAAGAGCTCATTTTTTGGGGCTGTTTCACCTGTAGTGACTGGCTTGAGTGCCACCAGCGGTGGTATTTCTGCGTCAAGTTGAGCTACCTGTTCACCGACCTCAGTTGGCTGGGGGGTGGTTAGTTTGGGAGTTATCGCCTCGCTGTCCGTTGCCAATGGCAGTAGATGTGGCGTGGTATTGGCGAGGGTATGTATCGGGTTGGCGCTGCTTGCCTCATAAGCCTCAATGACTGGATGCTGTTCTTCAAGCCACTCGTTTTCAGTCAGCGTGGCTTGGGTAACATGACCATAGGGCTGGGTAATAATGGCGGTTAGCCCCAAATCGGCAGAGCTTTCAAGCAAGCTTGTCTCTGGATCTCTTTGCATGCTCTCCGGTTGCGCGGTGAGCTTGCTCCCAACCCCTTCGGTGAGCGGCAGAGACTCGTTGAGGTGCGTCGAAATTACATCGCTGCTGGTATTTGTTGGCCTCAGTGCGGCCGGATTAGCTGTTATCGTCAGTATGGGGGGGCGCTGTTCGTTGTCCTGTGCAGTGAGTTGTGTGTGCTTGGTTTGTTGACGAGATGCGCGAGCCTTATCAAGCGTCAGTGTTATTGCATTTATTGGTGCAATGGTTGGTGGCACGAGTGGTGTGTTGTCCGTTACCGCTATCGGGTTTGTGTCGAGCACTTCAGCGCCAGAATGTGCAGCAAAAGTGGGTTTGTCGCGCCTTTCTTTAGCTGAGATATCTGTTGCTGCCACTCGCTCATCAGTAAGGCGCTGGCTCTGATCTCCGTTAGAGGGCGTGAATGTTAGCTGTTGCGGGTTGGTTTGCTCGCTCCCCTGCCGCTGTTGTTTTGATGTGATCTCTTTGTTGTCAGGCTGCGTGTCTTTGGTCGTGTGGCGTAGGGAAACTTGCTTGCCAGCTTCTGAGGGCGCGCGGTAGATATTCTGTTGCGGCAAGGGGTGGACGTCCGTCACTCTCTGTGAATGACGGATCTGCCCTTTACCATCAGGCTGCGGGTTGTGGCCGCGTTCTTTGAGGTTCTGATCCAGCCGCATCGCCTGCTCGAAACGCTGTTGTTGCGACCGATTGGCTTCAGCCATCTGGGTATCACCCCGGGCTGTCACTGTGCCCTGTATCGGGAGGATTCGGGTCATGACTCGTTACATCCTGATCTGCTGGCGGAACTCTTCCTGTTCCTGCTCTTCGTTGTAGTCACGCAGGGCTTGCTGTGAGGCCTGCTCCTGACGGTGTAGTTCGGCAAATTTCTGTTGCTGCTGGCGGGCTCGGTGTACCGCCTGCTGGCGCTCCTGCAAGCGGATGCGCTCTTCGGCGACCCGCTCGGCCTGCTCGGCGGCAGTTTGTTCAAGCTGGGCCTCTTTCTCCCGCAGCAGCGCCACTTGCTGTTGCCACGCCTTGAGCCCCTTGCGATCGAGTTGCTCCGCCTGACAGATGGCAAATAGCCGCTCTTCTTCGGCAAGGCGCCACTGGCGATAGTCGAGACTCTCCTGCTCCGCTTCGCGCTGGCGGACGCGGGCGAGTTGCACCCGAGCCTGCTGGGCGGCGAGCTGCTGCTCGGCCCGATCCAGCCGCAGGTCTTTTATTCGTTGCAGGCGGCCAATCATCGGGTCAGCGTCTCCAGAGTCGAGAGGGCTTCCGGCAGTGAGCTGGGTTCATGAGTGCCTTGCCTGAGCCACTGGCGAATAGTCTCGATGCGGGCGATCGCCTCATCGGCTACCTTGTCCTGCCCTTTCTGGTATTCGCCGATCTGCAGCAACAGCTCCACCTCTTCATATTTCGCCAACCAGCTGCGCAGTCGACCAGCCTGAGCCTGATGCTCGGGCGCGATGATCTGGTTCATCACTCGGCTGGCGGAGCGCAGCACGTCGATGGCCGGGTAGTGGTTGGCCGCCGCCAGTTTGCGCGACAGTATGATGTGGCCATCGAGGATGGAGCGGGTCTCGTCAGCGACCGGTTCTGTCATGTCATCCCCCTCTACCAGCACGGTATAGAGGGCAGTGATGGAGCCCTTGTCCGACTGACCGGCCCGCTCCATCAGGCGGGGCAGGGCGGCAAACACCGACGGCGGATAGCCCCGTCGGGTTGGCGGTTCGCCAGCGGCCAGACCAATCTCCCGCTGGGCACGGGCAAAGCGGGTGACGGAGTCCATCAGCAGCAGTACCCGCTTGCCCTGATCGCGGAAATACTCGGCGATGGAGGTGGCGACAAAGCCCGCCTTGGCCCGTTCCATGGCGGGGCGATCCGAAGTGGCCACCACCAGCACAGCCTTCTTGAGCCCCTCTTCCCCCAGATCCGCTTCGATAAATTCGCGCACCTCACGGCCCCGTTCACCGATCAGCGCCAGCACGGTGACATCTACCTCGGCGCTGCGAATAAGCGACGCCAGCAGGGTGCTCTTGCCACCACCTGCGGCCGCGAAGATCCCCATCCGTTGCCCCTCACCGCAGGTGAGCAGGCCGTCGATGGCGCGAATACCGAGCGAAATGGGCTCGGCGATGCGCTTGCGGCTCATGGGGGCCGGCGCATCCCGATAGACCGGATACCAGGCATCGGGCTCCGGCAGATGGCCACCGCCAAAGGGGTTACCGAGGCCATCGAGCACCTGACCGAGCAGATGCTCGCCGACCCCGACCTGATGCATGGCACCGGTCGGGCTCACCTCGGTGTTGGAGGAGATGCCGAACATCTCGCCAAGGGGGGTGAGCAGCGCCTGATGCTGGGCAAAGCCGATCACCTCTGCCTGCAGGGAGAGAGTGTTGTCCGGGTTGCGTAGATGACAGAGCTCACCGATCCGCACCCCCGGGACGACCGCCTTGAGCAGGGTGCCGGTCACCTGGGTGACCCGGCCACGGATCTGGATCAGGCGGCACTCGTCGATGGCGTGACGAAGCTGGTCGGGAATGTGGTCGAGGGAGAGGGTCATAACAATCTGCGCCATTGAAACTGGTGGCCACTATAGGGGATGGGGGGCTACGGGGATTTCAGCGCGAGTCGGGACTTTTTAGAAAACCGTTGGGGGCGGGCTAAAAATTCACGGCCGATTTTGGCATAGGGGGATGAGGGCGATTTTTATAATGCCATCCTCGTCAATCCATTCGTCACGGGAGTTTCCATGGCCATTATCCAGAGCAACCCCTATGCCTCTGCCGCCCAGCCCGAGCTGCGCGGAGCAGAGGTCGCATCCCGTCAGGCTCCCCTGCAGGGTGGGCAATTTCAGGGGGAGCGGGTCGTGCTGGCCAGTGCCGCCCAGTCGCTGGCAGATGCCGCCGAAGAGCTCACCTTTGTCTTTTCTGAGCGCGCTGAGCTTTCGCTCGCCAAGCGCAAACTGAGTGACAGCCATGCCCGCATCAGCGAGATCGAGGCGCTGGTGGGGGATTACCTCGACAAAGTGCCGGAGCTCGAACGCCAGCAGAAGATCAAGGAGATGGTGAGCCACCTCGGCAGCGGTCGGCTGGCCAATCTCTCCCAGCTGCTGGCCTACCTCGAGAGCTATTCGGGGGAGGTGAGCGAGCAGTTCGAGGCGCTCTGCCAGGCGCGCAAGGCCCTCGCCGGACGACCGGAGATGCAGGGCACCCTGGCGCTGGTGGAGCAGGCGCTGGCCAAGCTGGCGGACGAGCAGGGCAGTGCCATCGTGCTGGGGGCGCGCATTACCGGCCCCGCGGCCGAAGCGGCCAAAGCGGGCGTGGGAGCCGAGCAGGATCTACGGGATCTCTATCGCGATGCGGTGCAGGACTACCGTGCCCTCTCTGCCGCCTGGCGCGATATTCACAGCCGCTTTGGCAACGGTGCGCTGGAGAAGGTGACCGGCTTCATGATGAAGGCCCTGAGCGCCGATCTCGACAGCCAGCAGCGCTGGCTCGACCCGGTCAAGCTGGAACGGGTGATGAGCGACATGCACAAGCTGCGGCTGCTCAACACCCTCTCGGCGCAAGTGGACGAGCTGTGGCAACGGGTGAAGGAGGGCTCGGCCCATGGCATACGGGCCTTCTGATCTGATGGGCGATCTGATCGCCCTGGTGGAGAAACGCTGGGCCAGCGTGCGTGATGTGGAGCAGGTCGGTGTGGTTCTTGAGCTGTCAGATTGTCGCCAGCAGGTGCTGCTCTATCAAGAGCTCAAGCGGCTGATCCGCCTGCTGCCGGTGGAGCTGTTCAGTGAGGAGGAGCAGCGCCAGAACCTGTTGCAGTGCTGTCAGGGGGCGCTCGATAACGCCATCGAGCGGGAAGAGGATGAGTTGTCTGGAGAGTCGTCATGAACTGGATTGAACCCCTGCTGGTGCAGTTTTGCCAGGATCTGGGCATCACCATAGGGGATAACCCCCATTCGCTGATCCAGCTTGAACTGGAGCAGAGCGGCACTCTGCAACTGGAGCGCCATCAGGGGCAACTGACCCTCTGGTTGGCCCGCGCCGTGCCCTGGCATCAGAGTGGCGAGGCGATCCGTCGCGCCATGACCTTGACCGCCGCGGCGCAAGGCCCGGCACTGCCGGTGCGCAGCGGCTGGTTGGGGGAGGAGCAGCTGATCCTCTTCGTCACCCTGGATGAGCGGGCCGTGACTCTGCCCCAGCTCCATCAGGCAGTGACCACCCTGACCCGGTTGCAGCGAGAGGTGCTGGCGTCATGAGCCGGATTACTGCCGCGCATATCGGTATCGAGCAGCTCAGTGCCATTTCTCTTGACGATCAGGAGCGAAGCCTGCCGGGGCGTTATGCCCTGTTGCCCGATGGCCAGTCCATCGAACCCCATATCAGCCGCCTCTACCCCGAGCGGCTGGCGGATCGGGCGCTGCTCGATTTCGCCACCCCGGACCGCGGCTTTCACGATTTGTTGTGGCCGGTCGATTTCAATCAGGCGATGCAGGGTCTGCGCAGTGTGCTGGCAGAAGGGCAGAGCCCCGAGTTGCGAGCGGCCGCTGCGCTGCTCGAAAAAATGCACGCCGATGAACAACTGATGCAGATGACCCTTCATCTGCTGCACAAGGTATGACCATGGTGCTTACGTCACAGCAGCAGGATGCGCTACTGCTCACCGGCTGGTTGCAACTGCAATATGGCCACCCTGACAAGGCGAGCGTGCTGCTGGCCGCCCTGCTGCAGATCCACCCCGACCATCAGGGAGGGCGACGGACCCTGCTGGTGGCCCTGCTCAAACAGGGAGAGGGGGAGGCGGCGCTGGCCCATGTCGATCAGCTGATGCAGCAAGGGGAGGCCGATGGCCCGCTCTGGCTCTGCCGCAGCCGGGCCTGCCAGTTGGCAGGGCGGCTGGATGAAGCCCGTTTTGCCTATCAACAATACCTCGAACTGGAAGAGCAGAATGAATCAACGCTCCCTTGAGTTGCTGCGCCGGATCGGCGAGCGCAAGGACATCATGCTGGCGATCCTGCTGCTGGCCATCGTCTTTATGATGGTCTTGCCGCTGCCGCCGGTGGCCCTCGATATCCTGATTGCCATCAACATGACCATCTCGGTGGTACTGCTGATGATGGCGGTTTATATCAATTCGCCGCTGCAGTTCTCCGCCTTTCCGGCGGTGCTGCTGATCACCACCCTGTTCCGGCTTGCCTTGTCGGTGAGTACCACCCGGATGATCCTGCTGCAGGCCGATGCAGGGCAGATCGTCTACACCTTCGGCAACTTCGTGGTGGGGGGCAATCTGGTGGTGGGGATCGTCATCTTCCTCATCATCACCATCGTCCAGTTTCTGGTGATCACCAAGGGTTCGGAGCGGGTCGCCGAGGTGAGTGCCCGTTTCTCCCTCGATGCCATGCCCGGCAAGCAGATGAGTATCGATGGTGACATGCGCGCCGGGGTGATCGACGTGCACGAGGCGCGGGATCGCCGCGGGGTCATCGAGAAGGAGAGCCAGATGTTCGGCTCCATGGATGGCGCTATGAAGTTTGTGAAGGGGGACGCCATCGCGGGCCTCATCATCATCTTCGTCAACATCCTCGGCGGTGTCACCATCGGGGTGACCCAGAAGGGGTTATCCGCCGCCGATGCGCTGCAGCTCTACTCCATCCTGACGGTGGGTGATGGCATGGTCTCCCAGGTGCCGGCGCTGCTGATCGCCATCACCGCGGGGATCATCGTCACCCGGGTCTCCTCCGAAGAGTCTTCCGATCTGGGTACCGATATTGGCGCCCAGGTGGTGGCCCAGCCCAAGGCGCTGCTGATCGGCGGTCTGTTGCTGGTGTTGTTTGGTCTGATCCCGGGCTTCCCGATGATCACCTTCTTTGCGCTGGCGGCCATCGTCACGGCAGGCGGTTATTTTATCGGCTTGCGTCAGCGCAAGGCGCAGAGCAGCAACAGTCAGGATCTTCCTGCCGTGCTGGCGCAGGGGGCGGGAGCCCCCGCCGCCCGCAGCAAGCCAAAACCGGGCAGCAAGCCGCGGGGCAAGCTGGGGGAGAAGGAGGAGTTCGCCATGACGGTGCCGCTCCTGATCGATGTGGATGCCGCTTTGCAGGCCGAGCTGGAGGCGATTGCCCTCAACGACGAACTGGTGCGGGTGCGCCGCGCCCTCTATCTCGATCTCGGGGTGCCTTTCCCGGGTATTCACCTGCGTTTCAACGAGGGGATGGGGCCTGGCGAATACCTGATCCAGCTGCAGGAGGTGCCGGTCGCCCGCGGTCTGCTGCGCCCGGGCCATCAGCTGGTGCAGGAGAGCGCCTCCCAGCTCGATCTGCTGGGGATCCCCTACGAAGAGGGGGCGCCGTTACTGCCGGGACAACCGACCTTGTGGGTCGCTAATGAACATCAGGAGCGGCTGGAGAAGTCACGGCTGGCCACCCTCACCACCGATCAGGTGGTGACCTGGCATCTATCCCATGTGCTGCGGGAATATGCCGAGGACTTTATCGGCATTCAGGAGACCCGTTACTTGCTGGAGCAGATGGAGGGTAGCTATGGCGAGCTGGTCAAGGAAGTGCAACGCATCATCCCGCTGCAGCGAATGACCGAAATTTTGCAGCGGCTGGTGGGGGAGGATATCTCCATCCGCAACATGCGTGCCATCCTCGAGGCGATGGTGGAGTGGGGCCAGAAAGAGAAGGATGTGGTGCAGCTCACCGAGTACATCCGCAGCAGCCTCAAGCGCTACATCTGCTACAAGTACGCCAACGGCAACAACATCTTGCCCGCTTATTTGCTCGATCAGCAGGTGGAGGAGCAGATCCGCGGCGGCATTCGCCAGACCAGCGCCGGCAGCTATCTGGCGCTCGATCCCACCATTACCCAGAGCTTCCTCGATCAGGTGCGCCATACCGTCGGTGATCTGGCCCAGATGCAGAACAAACCGGTGCTCATCGTCTCCATGGATATCCGCCGCTATGTGCGCAAGCTCATCGAGGGGGATTACCATGCCCTGCCGGTGCTCTCCTATCAGGAGCTGACCCAGCAGATCAATATCCAGCCCCTCGGGAGGGTCTGCCTGTGAGGGGAGACCCGTTAACCTCTGACCCCCTGATCCCCTGGCTGCAAGCCAGGGGTGTGGCGGTGGCCCCTCACCATCTGGGGGCGACCCCCATCCAGCTCGGCCACGGTTTTTGTTATCGCCAAATTTATCTCGCCTGGCGCTTTGATCTTGCGACCCGACGGGTCTGGATCCTGCTGGTGCGCCGTGAGGGAGAGCGGGCCGGACTGGCCAACCCCTTTGCCGCCCTCTATCTGCTGGCCGAAGCCACTCTGGCTGTACTCGGGCCGGGCCATTTCCTCTACGGCAACGTCGATGTCTTTCGCGGCAGTAGCCTGAGCGGTGAGCGGCTTGGCCGATTCTACTTGCGCTGGACGGGAGCCAGTGAACCCGAGCCCGGCTGGTTCATGCTGGCGGCCGAGCAGGTCTGTTCACTGCGAGATATGCGAAAACGACAAAAGCACGGCCTTGCGTGACAGGCATGTCCAAAGGGGCCTCATAGAATAGGAGCCAAGATGAAACAACCGCGTTTTGCCGACCATAGCGAGACCATTTCGCAGGCAGAGCAGGCCATTGCCGACAGCGATCATCGCAACGCTCTGTTGCAAGAGATGCTGGCTGGCCTCGCTCTCTCGGATCAGACCTGTCAGCTGCTATTCGATGCGCCGACCGAGCAAGTGGCCGTGGCCGAGCAGGAGTTGCTGGCTGAGATCCAGCGCAGACAGGCGTTACTGCCGGCACAGCCGGGAGAGGGCCGCAAGAGTCGCCGTCCCACCATGATGCGCGGACTGATGATTTAAGGAGTCGTGATGAGCACTATCCCTGACTACAACACCAACCCAGGCGCATTCGTCGGCTGGCTTGATGGGCAAGCGCTAGACGCATTGCCGGGCCATAAAAACCCCAAGTTGACCGAACTGGTCGAGCTGCTCAAGGGCAAGATCACCATCAGTGCTGACTCATCGACTGCGCTGAGCAAGGAGCAGTTGGAGAAGTTGCTGGCTGCCTATCTGACGGATCCCGCCTCGATCAACGGGGGTTGGGCGATGGGCCAGTTCCAGGGGGGGCAAGATGCGGCCATTGCCGCCATCAAGGGGATGATCAAGCGGGGAGAAAAACAAACCCCGCCAGTCACCCACTGGACCGTCCCTGAATTTATGCTGCTCTCCCTCAGTGCGCTGACCATGGATCGCATCGATGACGATCTCATCACGACCTTTACCGGGGTGATGGCGTTTCAGGACAACCAGCGTAAAGGGCTGCGGGATGAGTTGGCAGAGATGACCGGTGAGCTGAAGATCTACGGGGTGATCCAGTCCGAGATCAACAAGGTGCTCTCTGCGGCATCCAGCCAGACCTTCAACACTAATTTCAATTTGATGGATTACAAGCTCTATGGCTATGAGTCGCAGGCCAAATTTATGGATGGGGCCGAGTACAAACTGTTGTCAAAAATGTTTACTGATGAGCAAGTGAAAAAAGCACAACAAGATGTCAGCGAGGCTGAAAGTAATCTGAACGAGCTAATCAAGAATCAGCAACGCCATAATGCGGGTTTATCGACAGGTATCGCCATAAATTTCGAGTCACAACGTTCTGAACTGCAGGCTGCGTACGACAGTAAAAAAGCCATTTTGGAGCGGATCGTAGCGAAGCAGCACATCACAGTTAAAGATTTCCTGGAAAGTGATCAGAAGAAGAGCGGCGCGATGAAAAATATCGAAGCCAGCTACAGCTATGACAAGGACAACAACAAGCTTGGCAACTTCTCCACCAGTGTGAGCGACCGTTCTCGCCCGCTCAACGATCAGGTCAGTGAAAAGACCACCCGCCTCAACGACGTCAGCTCGCGCTACAACGCCGCCATCGAGGCACTCAACCGCTTTATCCAGAAATACGACAGCATCATGCGCGACATTCTTGGCGCAATTTGAGGAGAGATCATGCAGACCGATACCACCCTGACCCCGGAATATGAAGCAGAGCTGGAAGCCTTTATGGCTGACGGCGGCACCCTGGCCATGCTGCAGGATATCTCGGGCGACACCCTGGAGCAGCTCTATGCCCTGGCCTTTAGCCAGTATCAGGCCGGCAAGTGGGAGGATGCTCACAAGATCTTCCAGGCCCTCTGCATGCTGGATCACTACGAGCCGCGCTATTTCCTCGGGCTGGGTGCCTGCCGTCAGGCGATGGGGGAGTTTGAAACGGCGGTTCAGAGTTATAGCTTTGGCGCCATGCTCGACCTGAAAGATCCCCGTTTCCCGTTTCATGCTGCCGAGTGCCGGCTGCAACAAGGTGATTTGAACGGGGCCGAGAGTGGCTTCCACTCGGCCCGACTGCTGGCGGACACAGATCCCCAGCAGGCAGACCTGGCGGCAAGCGCCAAGGTTATGTTGGAAGCCATCGCAATCAGAAGGGATCTGCAAGATGAACCCGATCAGCAATGAAAGACAGGTTTCCCCGCTGGGAAACACAGGTGATGTTGCGGGCCTGGTGCCCGTAACCCAACCTCGCAGTGAAACACGGCTCGATGCCGCCACGGTGCAAGTCACCGGTCAGGCCCGCAAGTCAGGGGTCTCGCTAAACGCACCACTGGCGGTAAGCAATAGCCAGGTCAGTGCGCAGCAACTTGGTGAAATCGGCAAGTTGGTGGCTTCGGTGAAAGAGAACACCCGCTTGATTCTGCCGCACACCAACGGGTTGGTGACCGCAGCCTTTACCTCGCCCGAAGCGTTCGAGATTGAGCTGGGCAAGCTCACCAGCGATCTGGAGAAGACCCAGACCAAGCTGAAGCTTGATGATATCCGACAAGCTCGCACGCTGAACGAGAAGAAGATCGGCGAGAACCAGGCGAAGATCAAAGAGGCAGAAGAGAGTGCCCAGGAGGCCAAGAAGGCCGGTATCTTTGGCAAAATTTTTGGCTGGATCAGTGCCATCGCCTCGCTGGTGATCGGTGCCATCATGGTGGCAACCGGGATTGGTGCTGCCGCCGGTGCCCTGATGATCGCAGCTGGCGTCGTTGGCGTGGTCAACATGGCTGTGCAGCAGGCTGCCGCTGATGGCCTTATCTCCAAGGAGGTGATGGAGAAGCTGGGGCCAGCCCTGATGGGGATAGAGATTGCGTTGGCAGTGATTTCGGCCGCAGTCAGTTTCGGCGCGACCATTGGCGGTGCGATTGCCAAACTGGGCGCCAAGATTGGTGGCAAGGTTGCGGATGTTACCGCCAAAATCGTTGCCAAGGCGGGTGAAATGGCCGCCAAATTTGGTGCCAGAGCAACCGTTGAGGCGGTGAAGGTGAGTGACAAGGTGGCGAAAGTGGCCAAACTGGCCACCCAGGGTGCCGATATCCTCATTGATGTGAGCAGTGGCGTGGCCAAAACGGTCCAGTCGGCGAAAGAGTCCGAGTCTCTCGATGCCCAAGCTGATCTTGCCTTGAGCAAGAGCGAGATGACCGAACTGCAAGGGGTCATCGACAAGCTCAAGGAGGCGATAGCCCAGATGATCGAGGCGTTCCAGCAGACCATGGAGATGATCTTCCAGATGATCAATGCCAAGGGCGACATGATGAACAACCTGGCCCGCAGACCTGCCGCTATCTAAGGAGTACCGACCATGATTAACAGTGATTATGCAAATGGTGTGACCCGTACCGCCCCGCTGACCGAGGTGCAAGCCGGTGAGCCGCAGCAGGTTCGCAGTGCGACCACTGCCCATGAGGCTGCCGTTTCGACCCGTTCGCAAGGGGCAGAGAACAAGAGCGTTCCTACTCTGCCACGCCCCTCCATCCCCTTCGATACCAAAGGGGTGACCCAGATGGTTGCGCAGCTGGACAGTGCGATGGATATGATGTCCTTGCTGTTCAAACTGGCCCGTCAGGCCCGTGAGGAGGGGTTACAGGTTCGGGATATCGAGAACAAGCTGGTCATCAGCAACCAGCAGGCACAGGTTGATGAGATGCGCCACGGCGCCAAGCTGATGATCGCCATGGCGGTGGTCTCCGGCGTGATGGCGGGGTTCTCTGCCATTATGGGCGGGATCAGCCTGGGCAAGGGCGCCAAGACTATCAAGCAGCAACAATCCCTTGATGGCAAGATTGCCGGTCGCGAGGCCTTGATTGACGCCAAGGTTGATAGCTTGAGCAAGCAGGGCCAACAGGTTGACCGTGCTGATGTGGGCAAAGTCTGGAAACAGGATCAAGTTGCAGACAGTAATGCGAGCCGATTGTTGGACAAGAAATTTGCTCGCACTTCCGAACGGGGTCAGGTGTTCAACAGCGTAACCCAGTCTGTGGGGCAAATGAGCAACTCTGCGGTGCAGGTGGCGCAGGGTGACAGCCAGGCCAATGCGAAAGAAGACGAGGTCGAGGCGACCATCAGTCAGACCGAGAAGCAGAAGGCCGAGGACAATATGTCCTTCAATGCCAACTTTATGAAAGATCTGCTGCAACTGATGCAGCAGTATTCCCAGAGCCAGAATCAGGCCTGGAAAGCGGCATTCGGCGTTGCATAAACGTCATGGCAATCAAGGCGCCCACTGGGGCGCCTTTTTGTTTTCCGGCCATTTTTCTTAAAAGTGCCGCCCTTGAGTGACAGCCTGCATGGCGGTGGCAGGCTAACATGCCTTCCTCTCTGCTGGAGGAAATCATGGATGTAACTGTCATCATCAATCGACTGCTCGCTGAATTTGCCACCAAATATGGTTTGCCATCCCTGGCTCTGAATCAGGAGGGGGTTGCGGCGCTCTGCTTTGACGAGCAGTTCCAACTCAGCCTGATCCTGGTGCCGGAGCGTGATCAGCTGGTGTTGCAGGCCGACGTGGCCGAGCTGCATCAGGTGGGCGAGGGGATTTTTCGTCAGTTGGCCAGCTTCAATCGTCACTGGTATCAATTCAATCTTCACTTCGGTTTCGATGAAGAGAGTCTGACGGTGCAACTCTATCGCCAGATGGCGGCAAGCCGGTTGACCCTGGCGTACCTTGAAGAGAGTCTCGCCAGCATGTTGGAGCATGCCGAGTTCTGGCAGGAGTTGCTGCAACCCGGTACTCGGGAGGCAGGTAGCAGTGATCAGGTGATGGGAGTGCGGGTATAACCATGAAGATTCAGGAATCACAAGGTGCGCTGGCCCTGCATGGGGCAGAGGCGGGCAAGGTAGGGGCATTTGCAGGCAGAACTGTGAGTGCCCGGTCAGCTAATACGAGCCAGGTTCCCCTGTCGGCACTGCTGCGACGCTCAATTACCCTCAATCAGGTCCAGGAGCTGGCGTTGCAGCGACTGCAGCAGGGCGAGCACACCCCGCTGAGTGAACGGCGGATCCGGGTGCTATGAGAGGTCTGCTGGCACTGATGCTGTTGGCCATGCTGGCCGGTTGTGTCACCACCCCGGAGCTGAAGCCATCGCAACAGCAACTCAAGGGCGAGGTGCATTTCCCGCAAGCCTTGCCACGTCCAGCGACAGTGGAGGTGGCTGTGCTCAGCGTGATCGGGGGGCGTCCGTTGCAAGTGGCAGCCACCCGTTATGAGGTGACCATGCTGCCATTGCTGTTTGATCTGCGTTTGACCCCTCTGCAACTGGCGGAAGGGGAGATCTATCTGCGGGCCCGCTTGCGATTTATGGATGGCACCGCGGTACAGGCTATGAGTCAGCAGAAAGTTTTTAAGATTTTTAATGACAAAAAAATGGTTATTCAATTGCAGCCAAAAGCTTGTTATCCACAATGTCAGTAATGATTGTGTTTAAATAAAAAGCCTCAAATCAATCATTTATTAATTTATCAGTTAAGATTGAAGGTTTCTTTTTGTAACGAAGTATCTTTTGCTGTAAGCACACCATTAAGTATGAGTCGTTGCACTGGATAAATAGTGTGTTAGCTCTAATTTTAGGCTGGTTTTTCTGCTTGTGACTGTTGTAGGATCCCCCCTCATTTCAATGGTGATTAATTTTTGAATTCACTAGTGAATGACTTGATTACAAAATAATAAATAAAAATAACAGCAATAATAAAGCACCCGAGAGCGACCCGCTTCCGGAGGTGTTACTGGTACTACACGCAGATTCAGGAAAATAAAACATGAAGGGCATTACTACCACAGAGAAGGGCGATATGGCCCTGCTCCAGTGGTGCATGTCTGCTTTTAACGTTATCGAACATCCGCAAGAGGGAATTTATATTCTCCTGGAAGGATCGATGAAGTGGCAGGACTGTACCGATACCTATGAATTATCCCCCAACGAACTTCTGTTCGTGCGCCGTGGCAACTACGCGGTCTGTACCGGTGACGGCCCCTGCCGCCTGCTTTGGCTACCTCTGTCAAACTCCTTTTTGCAAGGCTTCTTGCAACGTTTTGGTTCACTATTGAGTGAAGTCCCCCGGCTGGAGGGGATGGCCCCCACGCTGTTGCCGTTTCACTCATCCCCCTTGCTGACCCAATGTATTCAGGGGCTGCGCGGGTTGACCGAACATGAACATCCCCCCGCACTGGCCCAATTACGCACCGAAGAGTTGCTGTTTCTGCTCGCGTTTGGCGAACAGGGGCCTCAACTGATGTCTATTTTGCGCCAGCTGAGCAATCGCCAGGTCGAGCGGTTGCAACAGTTTATGGAAAAGCACTATCTGATGGAGTGGAAGCTCAGCGAATTCGCCAAAGAGTTCGGTATGGGATTGACCACTTTCAAGGAGCTGTTTGGCTCGATATATGGTGTTTCTCCACGCGCCTGGATCAGTGAAAGGCGGATCCTTTTCGCTCATCAGTTATTACTCAATAGTGAAATGAGCATTGTCGATATTGCGATGGAGGCCGGTTTCTCCAGCCAATCCTATTTTACCCAGAGTTATCGTCGTCGTTTTGGCTGTACGCCAAGCCGTGCCCGACACGGCACAGATTAACGCCGGACTAAAATAATCTGACGTTTTTTATAAGCCGCGGAGCGAGGCAATGGATAGAATAGCCAGCATATCGAAACATCATTCCATTATTGCCCGCAGCAAGATGAGCAAGGCATAGCATGAGTCAGCAAGATCACCATTCACCTAACCAGGGCCTGTTTGCAGGTCGTCGGGTTACCGTTGTCCAGCCAGATACCCTGAGTCGGGATCGTCTGGTCGGCCAGCTGTCCGTGCTCCGTTATCAGGATGCCGGCGTGATCACCTCGCAGCAGATGGCCCTGTTGCAACGACTGTTGCCCAGAACCCGACTGGAGAGCCTGTTGGGCTCCATCTGGTTTCAGCGCCGTCTCGATGCCGCGCTGGCCGTCTCGCGTGAGGAGCTGCAACAGATCTTGCGTCTGGCAGGCAGCGAGCGTTGTGACTGGATGCAGCAGCTGGGGGACCGCATCAATCTGGCGGATCGTCCCTTGCTGTGGCACTGGGTGCTCTATCCCTTGCACCGCTGGTGGGTTCAGCGTCTTGAACCACTTTACGGCGCCTGGCTTAACGAACTGGAGCAGTTGCAGGTGATGCGCCGCCAGCTCAATGCCCAGGCCGTGTTCTGGCAGACCGTGGTCGATGTACCGGCGGATCTGGAGAGCCGGATCGCCGATCAGCTTGAGCAGTTGAACCAGCGCGAGCAGGAGCTCACCCGGCTGCAGAGTGATTGTGAGACACGTCTCCAGCTGGCCTGGCCTGCCTGGTATGCGCAAACGAGCAAGGAGGGGGACCCGGTTCACCTGATGCCGGTACCGCTTGAGCTCGGCACATTCTGGCATGCCCTGCAGGCTCTGCCCCATCAGGACGAGGCAGCCCTAACCCTGCATGAGTGGCTGGCCGGTCGGGGCATTGCCCTGGGTCAGGATCACTTCTACTGGCAGCCTCCTGCGCCCTAGATAGCCCGAGGAACTATGCAAACGCTACTGAATCGATTGGCCGCAAACCTTGGCCAAGGGCCTTTTATTGCCGACGCACAGGGAAAGTACCATCTGCGGATCGATGGTTATCCCCTTTTTCTGACCCCCAGAAACGGTGAATTGCTGCTGAGAACCCCGCTTGCAAGCAGCCAGAGGAATGACGCTGAGGCCCATGATCCGGCGCTGCTAAAGCGTCTATTGCAACAGGTGGTGGCCTGGGGCCGTCATGCCCCCCATGCTCTGGTGCTGGACGATCTTGGCAATTTGCAGCTGGAGGCGCGGCTCGCGCTGGAGTGGCTCGACGAGGCGCTGCTGGCGGAGCGCCTGAGCCAGCACATCGCCCTGCTGGAGCGCTTGGAACCCCAATTGACCGAGGCCGCCTTGGCCCCCCAATGGAGACAGATGATATGGCACCCTTGAGTGTGCAACCCCTGCTGCGTCCCCTGTTGTGGATCTGCCTCGCCGTGATGGCGTGGCAGCGTCCCGCCATGGCACAGGAGCTGGACTGGGTGCCCATGCCTTACAGCTATGTGGCGGAAGGGGAGAGTCTGCGCGACGTGCTGGTCAACTTCGGTGCCAACTACGAGGTCTCGGTGGTGGTCAGCGACAAGGTCAACGATCAGGTCAACGGTCAGTTCGAGCATGACGAGCCGCTCGCCTTTTTGCAGCAGCTCTCCTCCCTCTACAACCTGGTCTGGTACTACGACGGCAATGTGCTCTACGTCTTCAAGAACAGCGAAGTGCAGTCCCGTCTCATCAATCTGGAGCAGACTGGCGCAGCAGAACTCAAACAGGCACTGCAACGAGCCGGGATCTGGGAGCCCCGCTTTGGCTGGCGCCCCGATGCGGATAACCGGCTGGTCTATGTCTCCGGCCCGCCCCGTTACCTTGAACTGATCGAGCAGACCGCGCTGGCACTGGAGCAACAGTCCCAGCTGCGCAGCGAGAAGACCGGGCCGCTGGCCATCGAGATCTTCCCCCTCAAGTACGCCTCGGCGACTGACCGATCCATCCAGTACCGCGATACCGATGTGGCGGCGCCCGGTGTGGCGACTATTCTGGCCAAGCTGCTGAGCGATGCTGGCGTGCAGATGGTCAATGGCGAGGGTAGCAAGGCAGCGACGGCCACCTCCGGTCAGGCCATCGTGCAGGCTGATCCTTCCCTCAATGCGGTGATCGTGCGCGATGCTCCGGAGCGGATGGCGATGTACGGCAAGCTGATCGCCGCGCTCGACAAACCGGCGGCCCGCATTGAGGTGGCGCTCTCCATTATTGACATCAATGCCGAGGATCTCTCCCAGCTGGGGGTTGATTGGCGAGTGGGGATCCGCACCGGTTCCAACCAGCAGGTAATTATCAAGACCACCGGCGATCGCAAAGGAATTGAAGGGGGGGCCGCGCTCGGCAGTCTGGTGGATTCGAAAGGACTTGACTATCTGCTGGCGAGGGTCAATTTGCTGGAAAACGAAGGCAATGCCCAAGTGGTCTCCCGCCCGACCTTGCTGACCCAGGAGAACACCCAGGCGGTGATCGACCACAGCGAGACTTATTACGTGAAGATCAGCGGCGAGCGGGTGGCCGAGCTGCAGGGGATCACCTATGGCACCATGCTGCGAATGACGCCCCGGGTGATCCAGATGGGTGACAGACCCGAGATCAGCCTGAGCCTCCACATCGAGGATGGCAACCAGAAACCCAACAGTGCGGGGGCCGATGGCATTCCGACCATCAGTCGCACCGTGGTCGATACCATCGCCCGGGTCGGCCACGGCCAGAGTCTGCTGATAGGCGGTATCTACCGCGACGAGATGAGCGAGAACCTGAGCAAGGTGCCCTTCCTTGGTGACATCCCTTATCTGGGGGCGCTGTTCCGTAGCAAGGACACCCAGACTCGTCGTTCGGTGCGGCTCTTTATCATCGAACCTCGTCTGATTGATGACGGTATTGCCCACTATCTGGCTCTCGGCAATGGTCAGGATCTGCGAGCCGGGGTGCTCGGGGCTGATGAGATCTCCAATCAGAGTCTCTCCCTTGGCAAGGTGCTGGGGGGCGCGCAATGCCAGCCGCTGGCTGCAGCCCGTGACGTGCAGCAGCTACTGCGTCAGGGGGGCAAGAGCTCGTCTCTCACTCAGTGCCGGATGGGCAATGAGCTAGGGTGGCGTCTGGTCGAAATGAACAAGGATCAAAAATGTACATCGGCCGCCAGCTGGTGTGTGCAGGCGGGCAATGAGGGCACGACCCGATGAGCTGGAAGTGCCGCGTATATCGCGGGCTCAACCGCGGGGTAGAAGTTCCTCTGCCGGAGGGGCGTCTGGTCATCGGTTCCGATCCCCTCAAGGCTGATCTGGTGCTGGTGGATGAGGGGATGGCCCCCGAGCATCTGGTACTGCTGGTGACTGGTGAAGGGATCACCCTGCAAGCCTGGGCGGACGGTATTACCCCGACTCAGGACGGTGTCGCCCTGACCGCGGGAGAGACGCTCAGGGCGGGGACGCGCCTGGAGGCAGGCCCGCTGCTCTGGAGCTTCTGTGACAACAGTCGTTCGCTACCCGAACAGCTTGAGGCATTGGCGGCGGTGGTTGCTCCTTCTCGTGCGCCGCGGCGGCGGGCAGCGGGCGCCGATGTCTGGATGGGGGTCCTCTGCCTGAGTCTGGTGGTCGCCGTGGTCTTGCTGCTCGGCACGGGCTGGTGGCATGGCGCCGACGAGAACGAATCCGCCCGCAGTGAGCAGGCATTGAAGCGCTTTCTGGCCGCACCAAACTACCGTCAGGTGGTGCTGAACAGCAGTGACCCCGAGCTGTGGCAACTCTCGGGTTATGTCGATGAGAACAGCGCGCGTCTTGCCTTGCAGCAGTACCTCGACAGCAAGGGTTTCAACTACCGGCTGGAGCTGCGCACCATGGAAGATCTGCGGCAGGGGGCCGGCTTTATCTTGCAGAAGCTGGGTTATGAACAGCTGCAGATCCGCAATGGCAAGGAGCCCGGCTGGCTCAAGCTCAGCGGTGAAATTCAGGGGCAGGATGGCAAATGGAGCACTATTGAATCTCTGCTCAAGCAGGAGGTACCCGGCCTGCTGGGGGTTGAAAATCAGGTACAGATTGCCGGGGCTTATCGCAAGCGTCTCGATGCCTTGCTGCAGGAGCAGGGGCTGGCCAGTGCATTGCGGGTGCGCGAGGCGGGTGGGCGACTCGAACTCTCCGGCCAGCTGGATGAGCGTCAACTTGGCCAGTTTCAGCAGGTCAACCAGCAGTTTCGCCGGGAGTTCGGTACACACCCGACGCTGGAGCTGATCAATCAGACCAGAACGCCGCGTCAGGATGAGCTGGAGTTCGATGTGCGCAGCGTCTCGTTTGGCCGGGTGCCTTATGTGGTACTGGCGGACAACCAGCGCTATCCGGTCGGGGGCGCAACCTCCAGCGGCGTGCGGGTGCTGGCTATTCGCCCCGATGCGGTGGTGGTGAGCAAGGGCAAGCAGCAATACATCGTCAAATTAAAAGGAGCCGAGCGGCATGATGACCAATTTGGAAGCGCGACTGTCCGGCGCTGATCCCGCCTTTGCCCGTGAGCTGCATGAGCAGCTTGTTCAGGCGCAGGGAGACGTGAAGCGGCAACTGCTGCGCGGGGGAACCCCGCAACAGTATCGGGAGTGGCAACAACAGGCCGACGCCATTGAGGCGGGGCTCACGATTATTGGCAAGTTAAAGGAGCACAACCATGGCAATTGAGCGATTTTTTACCGACGGGGGATCTAGTAACAATACCCTAGATAGTGTTGCCAAGGCGCTGAAAGATCAGGCGAATGAGAGCAACCAAGCCGTCAACAAGGCCATCGAGGACATGAAGAATGCCCCGGACAACCCGGCGTTGCTGGCCGATCTGCAGCACAAGATCAACAAATGGTCGGTGATCTACAACATCAACTCCACCGTGACTCGGGCCATGAAAGACCTGATGCAGGGTATTTTGCAGAAGATTTGATGATGAACCCTGAACTCAAGCGACAACTGGCCGAACTTGCGCTGGCTGGTAGCGGCCACCATTGTCACCAGGAGGCGGCCACCATCGCCGACTGGCTGGCTGGTGCGCCGGAGATGACCGAGTGTGTAACGCTCATTCGCCTCTCCTCCCTGATGAACAGGGGGGATTACCAGGCTGCTTTGCAGCTTGGTGGCGAGCACTGCACTCCGGATATCGAACCCTGGCTGGCCCTGTGCGAGTGGCGGCTTGGTCAGCAGGATGCGCTGGCTGCACGGTTGCTGCGACTGGAACAGAGCGGTCAGCCAACCTTGCAACAGTTTGCCGCTGGCCTGCGCGAGCAGATGACATCATGAAAATTGAAGGTAGCGATCAGCTGGGGGGAGTGCAGCCGCAGCGTCAGCCCCCCCCGCCCGAATCCATGGCCCAACGCCAGTTTGAACGACTGCAGGCCAAAGCCCCCGAGTCGGATCTGTTCGAACGTTGGCAACAGGGGGCCCCCCTTGAGGGGTTGCTTGCCGGTGTAACACCAGCCGCCAAGCGTGAACTGCTCTGGCAGATCTACCAACAGGGTGACAAACAGGCGCCGGAGATTGGCAAGCAACTGTTTGCCCCTGTTACCGACAAGCTGATCGCGCGTTTTGGCGAGCGCCAGTCGCCGGTGGTGGATGCCATCGATCTGCCGGAGCTGCGAGCCACCATGCGGGAGTTTGACCCCCTTGCGTCGCGGCGGGAGAAGGTGTTGCTGAACTTGTTGAGCGAGCTCAGGGACGGGCAGGGCGCCGTGCCTGCGGGGCATCAATTTCTCGATGCACTGGCCCGGCGCGAGCTGATGACCCTGATCCCGCTCAACGGCATGGTAGACAATCTGATGCGCAATTCGCACAAACTTGATCTGGAGGCGTGATGGAAATTGCACAGTCTGCCCAGGCGGTGGTAACCAGCCTGGATGAGTTGAAAGCGGTGGATCTCTCCTCGCCCCATGTCGCCAGTTTTGAACAGGCGATGGGGAGCACATCCCAGGGGATGGGGAGCTCTCTGCTCGGGGAGCTGGGGGAGTTGAAGCAGCAGTTTGTCGAGGCCAAGCAGAGCCTGCAAGCCGAGCTGGCCACCCCGGGGGATGATCCCAACAGCCTGATGCAGATGCAGTGGTCGCTGATGCGGATCACCATGCAGGAGGAGCTGATTGCCAAGACAGTGGGCAAGATGAGCCAGAACGTAGAAACCCTGTTGAAGACCCAGTGAGGTAGTGTGAAGAGATCGATGCTGATGGGGGTGCTTGGCGCCTCGTTGCTGCTCAGTGGCTGCAAAGTGGAGCTCTATACCGGGGTCACTCAGAAAGAGGGCAACGAGATGCTGGCGTTGCTGCAAACCGAGGGGATCGCCTCGGACAAGCAGCCGGACAAGGATGGCCGCATCAAGCTGCTGGTGGAGGAGTCCGACGTGGCGCAGGCCATCGAGACCCTCAAACGCAAGGGCTATCCAAAAGAGAGCTTCTCCACTCTGCAGGATGTGTTTCCCAAGGATGGCCTCATCTCCTCGCCCACCGAGGAGCGGGCTCGCCTCACCTATGCCAAGGCGCAGGAGATCTCCAACACTCTGTCGGAAATAGACGGCGTGCTGGTGGCTCGTGTCCATGTGGTGCTGCCGGAAGGCAATGAAGGGATCAGCAAGAAACCCTCTCCCGCCTCGGCCTCGGTCTTTATCAAGCATGCGGCGGATATCCAGCTCGATACCTACATTCCGCAGATCAAGCAGTTAGTCAACAACAGTATCGAGGGGCTCGCCTACGACCGGATCAGCGTGGTGCTGGTGCCCTCGGCGGATGTGCGCCAGAGCCCGCTGATGCCGCGCAATACCTCGCTCTTCTCCATTGAAGTGAGCGAAGGTTCAAAGTGGCGGCTGGGCGGCCTGATTGCCCTGTTGCTGGCGCTGGTGGTGACCAGCAACCTGGCGCAATACATGTGGCACCGGAGCCGGAGTCGCGGATGACGGTCGGTTTGACCCCCTATCAGCTGCGCTTTTGCCCGGCCAGTTACCTCCATGAGGCGCACCTGCCCTCATCCTGGGCGCAGGTGCCCAAACTCCTGCCCGAGTGGCGAACACTGCCAGCCAGTAACGGCGCTCTGCTCGAGGCGCTGGCGCTGGGGATTGGTTATGAGATGCCAGTGCCTCTGGGTGGATTGGCGCTCTTTCCCCAAAGTGAGTTGGTGCTGTTGTTGCGCCGTTTGGGGGCCGTGCTGCACGGCGAGGCGATCCGTCGCTGTCTGCTGGCACCGATGCTGCGCCAGATCATCGCCTTGCTGGGGGAGGAGGGGCACAGAGCTGTACTTTCCCAGCTCGACCTGTTGATCGGCCCCTGGCCCGCTGGCTGGCAGCTGCCTCTGCCCGCTCAGCTCGATGAGGGGGTGCTGGAAGAGGCGGGCTTGCAGTTCTGGCTGGCGGCGGCCGGGGCAGGCTACCCCGACTGGGCTCGCCGTCTCACCCTGCGACTTTCCCCAGCGCCACCCGGGCCATCATGGCCTTTGGCGGTTGACCAGCTGCCACTGGCCCGGGCGCTTTGTCTCAAGATTGCCAAACAGGTAACCCCCCAATGCTGCCATTTGTTAAAATAAAGAGTGACCATCTGCAACTGGCGCCAAGCCAGCGTATTTTGCGTAGCCAGGATTACCTCTCCTACCTGAGTGCACAGGAGCTGGTAGAGGCCGCCCGGGCCCAGGCGGCTGATATTGTGGCCGAGGCCCGCGCCGTCTATGAAGAGCAGAAAAGCCTTGGCTGGCAAGCCGGGATTGACGAGGCCCGGCGCGAACAGGCGGTGCTGATCCACCAGACCCAGTTGCAGTGCCAGGGGTACTATCGCACCGTGGAGCAGCAGATGAGCGAGGTGGTGCTGCAGGCGGTGCGCAAGATCCTGCACGATTACGATCAGGTGGCGCTCACCCTCAAGGTGGTGCGCGAAGCGCTCTCGCTGGTGAGCAACCAGAAGCAGGTGACGATACGGGTTCATCCCGAGCAGGTGCAGGCGGTGCGTGACCAGATCGCCCGGGTGCACAAGGATTTCCCCGAAATTGGCTATCTCGAGATCTCCGCCGATGCCCGCCTCGATCAGGGGGGCTGCATTCTCGAGACCGAGGTGGGGATCATCGATGCCAGCCTCGATGGCCAGCTGGAGGCGCTCTCCCTCGCCATGAGTTCGGCGCTGGAAAAGCGTGGTGAACAGCAGGCCCGACTCGCCGGGGCGAATACCGCGGTTGAATAAGGCGGCTGAATATATGGCCGGCTACGTGAGAGAACATTTCTCTGACAAGTCCCGCCGGTTGTTACCTGCGTAAAACAAAACCGCCCCGGATATCCGGGGCGGTTTTTTATTTAGCGATACCGAGATGAGTCGTGGACGACATAAGAGCTCAGCGATAGCGGCCACGTACCGAGCTGCTGGCGCGACCTGCCATCTTGATCAGGCTCTGGCGGGTGTGCAGGTGGCAGAGCGCGACGCCGAGGGCATCTGCTGCATCCGCCTGCGGGGTGGCGGAGAGTTTCAGCAGATGGGTCACCATATGCTGCACCTGCTCCTTGGCGGCGCCGCCAGTGCCGACCACCGCCTGCTTGATCTGGGTGGCAGAGTATTCGCTCACCGGCAGATAGGCGTTGACTGCGGCGACGATGGCGCTGCCCCGGGCCTGCCCCAGTTTCAGGGCCGAGTCGGCGTTGCGGGCCATAAAGACCCGCTCGATGGCAAACTCGGTGGGTTTGAACTGGGTGATGATCTCGCATACCCCGTCATAGACCTGCTTGAGGCGCTCCGGCAGCTCGCCGCAATCGGTGCGGATGCAGCCAGAGCCAAGGTATTCGGCCTTGCCGCCCACGACCCGGATAACCCCGTATCCGGTGATCCGCGAACCCGGATCGATGCCCAAAATAATGCTCATGGGTGTTGATTGCTCTAAACGCGAGTGATGGCCGCCAAGATAGCAAACTGTGGCCCGTTTGGCTGTATGTCCCGGGTCAAGCGGGCAAAGATTGGCCAGCCTGCGTCGGGCGTGGCTACCCCTTGAACAATTCTATGGTGTCGCCATCCTGCAGGCTGCCCGCGCCACGCACCACCACCCGATCCCCCTGCTTGAGGGCGCCGCTCACTGCTACCTGCTGGCTGTCGCCAAACAGCACGGTGACCGGCACCCGATTCACCTTGAGCGCCTTGCCGCTTCGCGCCACCTGATAGACCACGCTGCCATCGGTGCCGAGCACCAGAGCGTCCCGGGGCAGCAGCATGCTCTGCTGATCCCCCAGTGGCAGGGCAACCCGCACCGGCGAGCCGATGATAAAGGTGCCCGCTTCCGGTTTGAGGCGCAGCTCGATCAGCCGCGACTTGGGATCGGCGCTGGCGGCTCGCTGGTAATAGACGCCGTGACCGCTCAGCTGCTCCCCCTCCACCCGCAGCCGGGTTTGCGGTGCCAGCTGCTGGGCCCAGAGTATGGGGGCCTGTAGGCGGATATCCGGCTGATCCGGGTTGACCAGCTCCAGCGCCTGCTCGCCCGCGTCCACATGCTCGCCGGGCTGGATGAAGTGGTTGTTCACCACGCCGTCGAACGGGGCATAGATGTGGCTGCGGCGCAGCTGTTCCTCAATCTGGTTCACCTGTATGGCGGCCAGTCGCTCGGCCAGCGCGGCCTGCTCCACATCGTAACTGGCCTTGTCGTACTGGCTCTGGGAGGCGCTCTTTTGCTGATGCAGCCGGGTGATCCGCTGGGATTCGGCGCGAGCGAAGCGCAGGTTGCTCTGCCATTTCGCCTGCTCGGCGCGAGCCTGCTCCAGCGAGAGGCGCAGTGCCGCGCTGTCGAGGCGCAGCAGCTCATCCCCTTTTTTGACCCGGCTGCCAAATTCGGCGATCCACTCCACCCGGCCGCTCACTTCGGCGCTGAGCGCAGCTTGCTGGCGACTCGCCACCGTGCCGCTGACCCAGATATTGGCGGCCGCATCCCCTTGGGTCACATCCGCCAGGGTCACCATCTTGCCCTGATCGGCCAATACCGGTAGCACGCTGCCTGCAATCAGCACAGCGCCAGCCAACATTCGGGTAATCATATGTGTCATCGATGAGCTCCTTGCTCAGGCCCGCTGGCGCAGGGGTTGTGGGATCGCCACCTGCTCCCCGAGACGCAGGAAGGCAGGCAACAGGATCAGGGTAAACAGGGTGCTGCAGCTCATGCCGCCGACAATGACGGTGGCGAGTCCGCGGTAAATTTCACTCCCTTCGCTCGGGCTCAGCATCAGCGGCAGCATGCCGAAGATGCTGGTGAGACTGGTCATGGCGATGGGGCGCATCCGGCTTTGCAGGGCATCGGCCACTGCCAGCTGACGGCTCATGCCGTCCCGCTCAGCGGTGCGGGTCTGATGCACCAGCAGGATGGCGTTGTTGACCACCAGTCCCAGCAGGATGACAAAGCCGATGATGGTGAGCAGGTCCATCGGCAGCGGCACCAGCAGCCCGCTCAGTTGCAGCGCCAGCACGCCGCCAACCGAGGCAAGGGGCAGGGTGAGCAGCACCAGCAGGGCATCCTTGAGGGAGGCAAACACCCCCCACAGCAGCACCAGCAGGATCACCACGGCGAACAGGAAGATGGTCCCCAGATTGTCGAGCGCCTGTTGCAGGCTGTCGGCGTTGCCGGCAATGCGTAGCTCGCCACCAGCGGGCAGCAGGGGGCGGATGGCGGCAAAACTGCGGTTTTTCAGGGTGTCGAGCACCTGCTCCATGGTCATGCCTGCCGGGGGCGCTATCTGCAGGCTGATGCTGCGCCGCCCATCGGCCCGGAAGATGCTGGCCGGGCCCATGTCATGCTCCACCCTCAGCAGCTCGCCAAGGGGAACGATGCGCCCGGAGGGGGTGGCCAGCGGCACTGCCTTCAGTTCGTCCGGATTGGCGGAGCTCTGCCCCATCAGCATGATGTCGAGCCGATCCTCGCCGTCGAAATACTCGCCGACCCGCAAGCCGTCACCAAAGGTCTGGATGATGGTGGGCAGGGGCGTGCGATCCCAACCCACTTCGGCGAGACGCCGATCTTGCGGCACCAGTTTGAGCTCGGGGGCGGTGAAGTCGAGACTCGGCTCGGGCCTGATTTGTGCTCCCGGCAAGTCCTTGCTGAGGATCCCCATGCTGGCACGGGCTGCCTGGTAGAGCTCGGGCAGGTTACCCCCCTGCAGCAGCAGGGAGACGCCGTTCTCGCTGTCAAAGCCGCCAAACAGCGACCCCTGACCGCCGAACACCCGGGTGTCGGGAATACCCACCAGCAGCTGTTTCATCAACAGGCTCTCCAGCTCCTTGATGCGGTTTTCGTCTTTGGGGCGCACGCCAATCTGGGCGCCCCCCGGGTAGCGCAAGATGTAGTAGTTCTTGAGGGCAGGCTCTTTCTCCCCCTTCATGTAGGGGGCGAGGCGGGCGATCAGGGTATCGATCACCTCTTCGCGCTGGGCCTTGAGGTTGACCCCGGGGGTGAAGTTCATCCAGACATCCACCGCGTCCCGTTTCACGTCCGGCAGATAGTCCATCTTGGGCAGCAGCGCCCAGGTGGCCAGTGCCGGCAGACTCATCATCAGGGTGATGACCGTCCAGCGCTGGCGTGAGGTCGAGGTCCAGCGGATCACGTGACGGGTAGTGCGCTGCCACAGCGACTCATAGGGGTCTGTCAGCATTTCACGCCCCATCCAGCGCGCCGCCACCGCTGGCAGCACGATGACGGCGACCAGCATGGAGACCGTCACGGCGCAGGCGATGGTCAGCGCCAGATCGGCAAACAGCTGACCCTCCACATCGTTGAGCAGCAGCACCGGCAGGAAGATAGCAACCGTGGTGAGGGTGGAGGCGACCAGCGCCGTCCACACCTGACGGGTGCCTTCGAGCGCCGCCTCCGCCTTGCTCAAATCCCCCCGCTCGTGGCGCCGGTAGATGCTTTCCAGCACCACGATGGCGGCGTCGAGCACCATGCCGACGGCAAAGGCGATGCCCGCCAGCGAGATGATATTGAGGGTGCGATCCATCACCTTGAGCAGGCAGAAGGTGAGCATGATGCTGATGGGGATGGCGAGGGCAATCATCAGGGTCGCCTTGAGTTGGCGCAGAAAGAGCCAGAGGATGGCACAGGAGAGCAGCACCCCGAGCCCCAGGTTGGCGGTGACCATGCTGACGGCGCGATTGATGTAGAGGGAGGCATCGAACGACTGCTCCATGTGCAGCCCGACCGGCTCCAGCACCTCGCGGTTGAGCTCGTTCACCCGAGCCTTGATCGCCTCAAGGGATGCCAGGGCATTGGCACCGCTCTCTTTGAAGATCTGGGCAGCGATGGCGGTATTGCCGTTCTGGATCCGCAGCACCGGGTTCTCTTCCCTGGCCACCCTTACTTCCGCCACATCCCGCAGATAGATGGGCAGGCCATTGCGCCAGTCCACCACCTTGTCCCCCAGCGTCTCGACATCGTAACGACCGGCGAAGCGCAGCTTGTACTCCCAGCGACCGATGTCGAGGGTACCGGCCGACACATCCCAGCCGGTGGTGGCGCGGCTGGCCAACACCGGGATCTCAACTCCCAGCTCGGCGGCTCGGTAGGGGTCGAAGCGGATCTGGATCTGGCGCTCGTTGATCCCCTCGACTGCGACCGTCGAGACCCCTTCAATGCGCTCCAGCTCGGGTTTGACCCGCGCCTCGATCAGCGCCTGATGATCATCGATCACCCCCTTGGCGCCGGGCAGCTGCTGGATGAAGAAGAAGGTAAGGGTATCGTTGCTGCTGTAGTTGTTGACGTAGGGGCCGCCAATCTTGTCCGGCAATCCCGAGACTCGGTTCAGTCGCGAAATCACATCGAGCTGGGCCCGCTGCATGTCGGTGCCGAGGGCAAACTCCATGTCGATTTCGGTAAAGCCGGGATAGCTGTTGCTGACAAGGCTCTTGAGCCCCTGAACCCCCTGCATCTCCTGCTCGATGGGGTCGGTGATCTCCGACTCCATCTCCTGGGGCGAGGCTGAACGCCAGCTCACCGAGATGTTGAGGTGTGGACGGTCGATGTCGGGGAACAGCTGGATCGGCAGTCCCCGGATGCTGAGCAGGCCCAGCAGGAAAATCAGCACGATCGAGACCGCCACCCAGATGGGGCGTTCGATCGCCGTTTTGGCGAGGTTCATTCACTCTTCCTGAGTTGTTGTTATCGGCCATTCCGCTGGCCTTGCTTCCAAAGCCCCTGCAACAGGGACTCAAGCATTTAACTGGAATTCTCCCGGCTTGTAAATGCATGGTTAACAAACAAAAAAACCGGCCACGAGGGCCGGTTTGGTAGAGGTTTGCCTGGGGATCAGGCGGCATGCTCGACCTTGTTTGGCTGCTTGTTTGCTTGCTGGGAGAAGCCTTCCAGCTCGCCCGGGGCGAAGTTGTCTACCTGGATCGCTTCGTAGCGCAGGGCATCGGCGGCCAGCAGTTTGTCCGCTTCGTCCTTGCTCAGGATGGAACCGGCCAGTGCGGCGGCAACCAGCTCCGGCAGCGCCAGTTTGCGGGGCAGTTTTCCCTCTTTCTGGGCCTGCACCAGCTTCTTCTCGTAGGGCTGCACTGCAACCATGGCCTGGAAGGCACGCTCCATCAGGCCGACCGGATCCGACTCGTCTTTGCCTACATAGCAGAGAGCGGTCAGACGGTCGCGGAATTCGCCCGGCTTCATCATGGCCAGACAGATGGCGTGGCAGCGATCGTCTGCCGGCATCTTGTAACCGACGCCGAACGGGAATACCACACGCTTGAGTACGGCACCCACCACCTTGTTCGGGAAGTTCTGGAAGAAGCCCTCGAACGCCTTGCCAATCAGGTAGAGGTTGCGCTCCACCGCGTACTGCACGAACGGCAGATCGGAGACCATGCGGCCCTGATCCTCGTAGTGCTTGAGGGTTGCGGAGGCCAGGTAGAGGTGGCTCAGCACGTCACCCAGACGGGCGGAGATCATCTCCTTGCGCTTGAGATCGCCACCCAGCATCAGCATGGAGACGTCGGCGCACAGCGCCAGCCCTTTACTCATGCGGGAGAGCTGCTTGTAGTAGCGGGCGGTTTCACCGGCCACCGGCGCGCTGTTGAACTGGCCCAGGGTCAGCCCCTGGAACAGGGAACCGAAGAAGTTGCCGGCGCCGAAGGCGATGTGTTTCATCAGCAGGGCGTCAAACTTCTCGAGACCGCGCTCCACGTCGGTATCAGCCGCCGCTTCCAGCTCGGCAAACACGTACGGGTGGCAGCGGGTGGCACCCTGCCCGAAGATCATCAGGTTACGGGTCAGGATGTTGGCCCCTTCCACCGTGATGGCGACCGGAATGCCCATGTAGGCGTAGCCGGTGTAGTTTTTCGGGCCCAGCTGGATGGCACGACCGGCGTGGATATCCATGGAGTCATCCATGATCTGGCGCGCCATCTCGGTCATGTGGTACTTGGAAATCGCGGTGACGATGGCCGGTGCCTGACCCAAGTCCAGCGAACCTGCAGTCATGCGACGGGCCCCTTCCAGCTGATAGGTGAGGCCGCCGATACGGGCCAGCGCTTCCTGCACACCTTCAAATTTGCCGATGGACATGCCGAACTGCTTGCGTACGTAGGAGTAGGCACCCACGGTGCGGCTCGCCATATGACCGCAAGCGGTGCCAAGGGCTGGCAGTGAGATGCCGCGACCGGCGGAGAGACATTCGACCAGCATGCGCCAGCCGCGACCGGCGTAATCCGGGCCGCCGATGATCCAGTCGAGCGGAATGAACACATCCTTGCCGAAGGTCGGGCCGTTCAGGAACGCCAGACCCATGGGGTAGTGGCGATCGCCGACACGCACGCCCGGGTGGCTGGTGGGGATGAGGGCGCAGGTGATGCCGAGTTCTTCCTTGTCACCCAGCAGTTTTTCCGGGTCATAGAGTTTGAACGCCAGCCCCAGTACGGTAGCGCGCGGCGCCAGGGTGATGTAGCGCTTGTTCCAGTTGAGGCGAATACCCAGCACCTCTTCACCCTTGTGCATCCCTTTGCAGACGATCCCCTTGTCAGGAATGGCACCTGCATCGGAGCCCGCCTCCGGCCCGGTCAGGGCGAAGCAGGGCACCTCTTTGCCATTAGCCAGCCCCGGTAGCCAGAAATCTTTCTGGGCCTGGGTGCCATAGTGCATCAGCAGCTCGCCCGGGCCGAGGGAGTTCGGCACCATGACGGTGACCGCCACGCTCAGGCTCTTGGTGGCAATGCGGGTGACGATGGTGGAGTTGGCAATCGCCGAGAATTCGCGGCCGCCGTAGGATTTCGGGATGATCAGGGAGAAGAAGCCTTCCTTCTTCAGATAGTCCCACACCGGTTCCGGCAGGTCTTTGGTTTCATTGACGATCTTGAAGTCGTCAACCATGGCGAGCAGGGTTTCGACCTGGTTGTCGATAAAGGCCTGCTCCTCTGCGGTCAGCTCGGCCTTGCCGTAGCCGTGCAGTTTTTTCCAGTCGGGGTTGCCGCGAAACAACTCGCCATCCCACCAGACGGAGCCGGCTTCCATGGCCTCCCGCTCGGTAGCTGACAAGGGCGGCAGTATCTTTTTGAAGATGCCGAACACCGGACGGGTTACCACCTTTTTACGGATGGAGGGTACGCCGAGCACAACGGCTATCGCCAGCACCAGCAGGACAAGCAATGTGATCATACCGAAGTTCCTTCTATTTCACTGTTTCCGTTGATTTATTGTTGGTTGTTACACGGCCAGGGAGAGCCTGGTCGACTCCACGGGCGCCCCGACTCCGGACGCCAGATAAGGAATAACGTTGCGCACCAGCCCTTCCACATCGAGCTGCTGGCCAAAGTCGGCCAGGGCGATGTCGCGCAGCGCATCGGCAGAGGCCATGGTGAATACGACGGTGCCCAGAGTGAAGTGCAGGCGCCAGAAGAGATCCGCGGGCGACAGGGCCGGATTGGCCTTGGAGATGGCCTGGGTGATCCGCTGCAAAATGGTGCCATAGTGGGCGGTGATAAAGCGGCGCAGGTGGCCCTGGCTGTCGATATAGCCGCGCCCAAGCAGCTGCATGAAGATGGCCGGGCCGTTGGCCCGCACCGCCGAGAGCTTCATCAGTGGCTCTACAAAGCTTTCAAACAGTTGCAGCAGGGTCAGCTGCTCCTGCTCCATCAGTACCCGCAGGCGGGCATCGAGATCGGGCATAAACAGGCTCAGATAGCGGTCGAGTACCGCCTGGATCAGCTCCTTCTTGGAGCCGAAGTGATAATTCACCGACGCCAAATTGACGTCGGCCTCGCTGGTGATCAGACGCAAAGAGGTATCGGCGAATCCCCGCTCGGCAAACAGCACTTCAGCGGCGTCGAGAATACGGTTTTTGGTATCGATTTTACTCACTGGACACCTCACTTAAACGAATGTTTAAAAAGTACGTTTCATAACGTGAAGTGTCAAGAGAATGTGAATGAGTGTTAGTGGAATGTTTTTCGATGAAAAAAGCAAAGTGGGCGGAACTTAGTCAAAAAGCAGGACTCTATATCTATGCCACTGCAATTAAACATTAAGTCTCGCCCAACCTGCACCATGCTAGTTGGGCCTTTTTTTGCGCGTCTGTTACCGGTTTGCGGCTTGCAGGCAAAAAAAACCGCCGCAGGGCGCGACGGTGGGGAAAGTGAGTTCGCGTCATCCTGACGGCAAACTGTCGATGCGAGTTCAGGCATGTATCGACGGGGGCAGTATGCCAGCCAGAGCCCCTCAGACTATGTCAGCTTCGCGGTATTTTGTGACAAAGTGTGGCAAGCACTGGCGTGGCCCAAGCTGCGGCTCTTTGCTATGCTGCCCTTTCAAAATATGAGGGGAGAGAAGATGAAGTACCCGGTCGATACCCACACTCACACCATTGCCAGCACCCATGCCTACAGCACCATCCACGACTATCTGCCGATAGCCAGGGCCAAGGGGATCAAGCTGTTTGCCACCACGGATCACGGCCCCGAGATGGCCGATGCCCCTCATGTCTGGCATTTTGCCAACTTGCCGATATTGCCAAGAGTGGTGGATGGGGTAGGGATCCTGCGGGGTATCGAGGCCAACATCAAAAACCTCGACGGGGAGATCGATTTTCCCGAGCGTTACGAGTCGCGCCTCGACATGATCATGGCGGGCTTTCATGAGCAGGTATTCCCTCCCTGCGATCAGGCCACTCACACCCAGGCGATGATCAACGCCATCAAGAGCGGCCGGGTCGATATGATCAGCCACCCGGGCAACCCCTCATTTCCCATCGATATTCAGGCTGTGGTCAAGGCGGCGGCCGACTATCGGGTGGCGCTGGAGATCAACAACTCCTCCTTCATTCATTCCCGCCCGGGGAGCGAAGGCAACTGCCGTGCCATAGTCGAAGCCGCGCGAGATCTGGGGGCCTATCTCACCTTCGGCTCTGATTCCCACGTGGCATTTACCCTTGGCGATTTTGACCATTGCCACCGTCTGGTGACCGAAGCGGGCTTCCCGCAAGAGCGGATCCTGGTGCGCTCCCCCCGCGCCCTGCTCGATTTCCTCGAGAGCCGCGGCCGTGCCCATATCCCCGAGTTTGTCGATCTGTAAATCGGGCTCTAACACCATGAGCCAACTCATAAAATCGAGCTGGTTCAATTGACTTGCCGGTCATTTTTTATGAATGTGGAGAGCAACAAGCCGGTATAGCTCAGTTGGTAGAGCAGCGCATTCGTAATGCGAAGGTCAGGAGTTCGATTCCCCTTATCGGCACCATATAAAACAAAGGGTTAGCTTCTCATCGAAGCTAACCCTTTGTGCTTTCTGGCTGGTGACCCTTCTCATCCCCCTCTTTTGCTATCGCAACCCAAAGGGGAAGGGGCAGCGGGCCAACCCTCCCGGCAGGCGGCTACGCAGGTTTTGCTATTCCCCTCAGGCAACCTCGATGTCTAGCTTGGCTGGCTCCTTCTGCATGGATAGCTCTCCAGCTTGCGATGAGGATTCCAGCTTGTCGATGCGCACCGCTGCCACCTTGAACTCGGGGATCTTGGCGTGGGGGTCGGTGGCATTGATGGTGAGCCGGTTGGCCGGGGCTTCGGCGAAGTGGAACGGGATAAAGACCACGCCCGGTTGCATCCGTTTGGTCACGAAGGCGGGCAGCTCGATATGGCCGCGGCGGCTGGTGACCTTCACTGGCTCGCTGTTGCTGATCCCCATCCGCTGCGCATCCGCCACGCTCATCATCACCCGCGGGCCAGCCAGCTTGTCGAGCCCCTTGGTCTTGCGGGTCATGGTGCCGGTGTGGAACTGCTCCAGCAGGCGGCCGGTAGTGAGCACGATGGGATAGGTCTCGTCGGGCAGTTCGGCTGCATAGCGGAACGGGGTGGCGACCATCTCCCCCTTGCCGCGGGTGAACTGCTTGCCGTGGAGCAGGCGAGTGCCTTCGGGCGCCGCATCGTTGCAAGGCCACTGTAGCCCTTGCGCTCCCACCTTGTCCCACTGGATGCCGGCGTATTGCGGGGTTACCCGGCAGATCTCGGCGGTGATCTCCTGCGCATTCTGATAGCGCCAATCACCGCCCATTGCATTGGCAATCTGCTGGATGATCCACCAATCCTCCCGTGCCTCGCCCGGCGCCTTGAGGGCGGGGGAGATGCGCTGCACCCGCCGCTCGGTGTTGGTGAAGTGGCCACTCTTCTCGGCAAAGGAGCAGGAGGGGAGCACCACATCGGCCAGCTGGGCAGTTTCGGAGAGGAAGATATCCTGCACCACCAGAAACTCCAGCTGCTTGAGCCCTTCGATGACGTGATGTTGATCCGGATCGCTCAACACCGGGTTTTCACCCATCACATAGAGTCCCTTGATGCTGCCCGCACAGGCGGCATCTATGGTCTCGGTGAGGGTAAGGCCGGGCGTGCGCGGCAAGTCAGGCTGCTGCCAGGCGGTTGCGAAGCGGGCATGAACCTCGGGGTTGGCCACCTTCTGATAGCCGGGCAGGCAGTTGGGCAGCGCCCCCATGTCACAGGCTCCCTGCACGTTGGACTGGCCCCGCAGCGGGTTGATGCCGCCCCCTTCGATGCCGATGTTGCCGCACAGCAGTTGCAGGTTTGCGATGGCGCGCACGTTGTCGTGGCCGGTGGTGTGCTGGGTGATCCCCATCGAGTAGTAGATGGCGGTGCGTTCGGCAGTGCCGATGAGGCGCGCGAGCTCGATCACCTGCTCGGCCGGTACGCCGGTGACAAGGGCGACCTTGTCCGGTGCATAGGCCGGGGAGAGCACCTCTGCTTGCAGCGCCTCGAACCCTTCCACTCGTGCGGCAATATAGGCCTTGTCGTGCCAGCTGTGCTGGATGATCTGCTGCATCAGGCCGTTGAGCAGCATCACGTCGGTGCCGGGGCGGTGGGCCAGATAGAGACTGGCGTGGTCCGCCATTTCGATCCGTTTCGGATCGGCCACTACCAGCCGCGCCTTGCCCGTGGTGACTGCCCGCTTGATATGGGATCCGATGATGGGGTGGGCCGCCGAGGTGTCGGAGCCGATGATGAAGATGAGATCCGAGTGGTCGATGCTCGGGATGTCGTTGGTCATGGCGCCGCTGCCGAGTGACGCTTCCAGCCCGGTGACGGTGGAGGCGTGGCAGAGCCGCGCGCAGTGATCCACGTTGTTGGTACCAAGCTCCCGGCGCATGAACTTCTGGAACAGGTAGTTCTCTTCGTTGGTGGTTTTGGCTGACGAGAAACCCGCCAGTGCATCGCTGCCATAGTGCTGGCGCAGGGCGGTGAAGCGCTTGGCAACCAGCTCAATGGCCTCCTGCCAGCTGGTGGGCACCAGCTCGCCATCCTTGCGGACAAGCGGCGTGGTGAGGCGCTCCTCGCTCTGGATAAAGTCAAAGCCGAAGCGCCCCTTGACGCAGAGCAGCCCCTGATTGACCGGCGAGTTGCGATTCCCCTCCACATAGCGGATGCGGTTACGCGCCTCATCGACGTAGAGGGTGACACCGCAGCCGACCCCGCAGTAGGTACAGATGGTATTGACCGGCGTGAGCAGTTCGGTGCGCCCCTGCGACTTGTCGCGGGCATCCACCAGGGCGCCGGTGGGGCAGACCTGTACACAGGCGCCGCACTGCACGCAGTGGGAGTCGCCCATCGAGAGTCCCGTGTCGAACTGCGGCCGGTTCGAGAGGGTACCATCGCTGTTCTTGGCAAAGCGCAGCACCCCTTGTACCGCCTGCTCACCACAGGTCTGCACGCACTGGCCGCAGCCGATGCAGCGGTTGGCATCAAAGACGATAAATTCGCTGCTGCTATCTACTGCAAACTTCTGGCATTGACTGGTATCGAGAGCGCTCTGATCGACCTTGTATTCGGTGGCGTAGTCGCGCAGTGCGCAATCGGTGTTGGCCTGACAGCCGCACTCGAGGCAGCGGCTGGCTTCGCTGCGGGCATCGGCATCACTCAAACCACGCTCCACCTCGGCAAAGCTGCCCTCGCGATCCTGCTCTGCCAGATGGGGCATGATGCTGCGGGCGACTTTTTTCAGGTGAGCAAACTGGGCGGGATCGACCTGCTTGAGTGTGGGTGCCTTGCAGGCGTTGAAGGGGCGAACCGGATCGATCATGTCACCGTGAAGGAACTGGTCGATGGCCAGCGCGGCCTTGCGACCATCGGCGACCGCTTCGATGGCGGTGGCGGGCCCGCGGCGCAGATCGCCTATGGCGAACAGGTTGCCGTGGCCGCTGTGCATGGTCTCGGGATGGGACTCCAGCGTCTGCCAGCGGGTGAAGGGGAGGGTGAGGGGCTCCCCTTCCATAAAGCTGAGATCCGGCTGCTGCGACACTGCCGCAATCACGGTATCAAACTCTTCAAGGAAGAACTCGCCGGTGGGCTCAGGGCGTCGGCGGCCGGAGGCGTCCGGTTCGCCGAGAGCCATCTTCTCGAGGCGTACCTGACAGACGCGACCAGCCTCATCGGCCAGATTCTCCACCGGATTGGTGAGCATCAAAAAGCGCACCCCTTCGTGCTCCGCTTCGTCGATCTCATATGCCTCGGCGGGCATCTCGGCGCGGGTGCGGCGATAGATAAGGGTGGTTTCGGCGCCGAGGCGCACCGCCGTGCGGGCGCAGTCGATCGCGGTATTACCACCCCCGATCACCGCAACCCTCTTGCCGGTGGTGAGCCGCTTGGTGAGCATCTGATCCTTGAGGTAATCGACCCCGAGATAACAACCGGCCAGGGTGCTGCCCGGGTAATCCATCGGCACCGCCTTGGATGCGCCGACGGCCAGACAGACCGCATCATAGTCGCGGCACAGTGCCGAGAGGGTGATCTGGTTGCCCAGCCGCTGCCTGGTGTGGATCCGCATGCCGCTTTGGCACATCAGGTCGATCTCCTGATCTAGGATCGCCTTGGGCAGCCGGTATTCAGGGATGCCGTAGCGCAGCCAGCCACCCGCTTCGGGCATCGCCTCGAACAGATCGACCTCGAACCCCTCGTAACCCAGATAATAACCGCAGGTGAGGCCGCCCGGGCCGCTGCCGATAATGGCCACCCGCTTGCCCTTGGCGGGCTTCTTTGCCGGTTGATAGGGGGCAACCTCGGCCAGATCGAGATCGGCGGCGTGACGCTTGAGGTGGCGAATGGCGAGCGGCTCATCTACCAAGGCGCGGCGGCACTCGGCCTCACAGAAAGCGGGGCAGACCCGGCCAATGGAGAGGGGCATAGGCAGGGTCTGTTTGATGACGGCCATGGCCGCCTCGTGCTCCCCCATGGCGATGTGATGCAGATAGGATTGAATGTCCACCCCGGCCGGACAGGCGCGTTGGCAGGGGGCTTCGCAATCAGCGTAGTGGTCCGAGAGGATGCGGCCGAGCGCCTGCTGGCGGTGTACGCGCAGGGCATCGCTTTGGCTGGTGATCACCATTCCTGCCTCGGGGGGCGTCTCGCAGGCGCGCCGGATGCCGAGCCCGGCAATCTCCACCACGCAGAGGTCGCACGGCGTCTTGGGGCCGTTGGTGTTGTCACCGCACAGGGAGGGGATGTCGATCTGGTGCTGTTTTGCTATCTGGAGCAGGGTCTGGGTCGGGTCAACCGTCAACTGAGCTCCATCGAGGGTGATGGTGAGCATGGCGTCATAACTCGGTTTCAAGGCGCAGAAAATGCTGCATCTGGCGGAGCCAGCAGGGGAAGCGACAAGGAGGCCGCTTGTTATACGCTCACCATAACAAAGATTATTTACAACTTTATTTGATTTTAGACAGCTTATTGTTCAAAAGGGAAAACGATTTCAGGTTGTCTTGTCTACCTCATCGGCTCGGCGCATCGTTGAGAATCATTCCTGTTACAGCAGGAAACTCATTGTCTTATTGTCAGTTTATGCGTCTGGTGGAAGAGAGGCTGCTCTCGCTCGCGGTAGGTGTGATCCGCCAGTAGCACCATTTGTTATGCAACTTATTTTGCATAAATGGTGACTTTGCTGAAGGCACTCGGCTGGATAGAAGGTTGCTGGAGAGGGGGCGGACATGCGTGAGTGGCGAGTCCTAGATAAAGAAAATGGCCACCTTTTCCAAGGCGGCCATTCACGTTGCCGATCGGCGCACTGTTGGCCCAAAGGGTTGGTCGCAGGAGATCAGCCGGATATCAGGGTGGGCAGCCGGGCTTGCCAGATCTGGTGCCAGTGCTGCAGTTCGCTGCGCGGCATCGGGCGGGCGGTAAAGAAGCCCTGACAGATATCGCACCCCAGCTTGGCCAGCAGTTGCCAGGTCTGCACATCTTCCACCCCTTCGGCGACTGATTTCAGCCCCAGCTTGCGTGCCAGCTCGATGCTCGACTCTATGATGGCCAGACGGGAGGGGTCGGCATAGCAGCGATCGACAAACGAGCGATCAAGTTTGAGCTCGGTAAAGGGCAGCAGCGCCAGCTGTTGCATCGAGGAGTAGCCGGTGCCGAAGTCATCGATGGAGAGGCCAAAGCCGTGCATCCGCAGCCGGGTCAGCACCTCCAGTGCCTTGCCGATATCCTCGACAAACGAGCTTTCGGTCACCTCCAAGGTGATCAGCTCGGGATTGACGCCCCAACGCTGGCACTGGTTGATCAGGAAGTGGCAGAGATCTCCCTCGATCAGCGAGGTGGTTGAGAGGTTCATCGACAGATTGAGGGAGAGGCCGGTCTGGCCCCACAGATGGCAATCCTGCAGCGACTTGTTAATGATGACATCGGTCAGCTGGTCGATAAGGCCGTTGTTTTCCGCCAGCGGGATAAACATGCCGGGGGAGATCAGCCCATATTCCGGATGCTGCCAGCGGGCCAGCGCCTCCATCCCCACCCACTGGCCGGACGCAAAGCCGACCTTGGGTTGATACCAGGGCAGCAACTGGTCGTTGTCGAGGGCGCGTTTGAGCTCGTCCACCGAGAGGACGAGGCCATCGTCCTTGCCCGAGGGGGCCGACTTGGGTGCCCAGGAGTCGATCAACTGGCGCAGCCGCTGCGGGCTGGAGGGTTTCTCGATGCGACCCAGCACATGGAGCCCATAGGCCGCGCTCATGCGCAGCACAGCCTCCACCACGTCATCTTCCAGCGCGCTGGAGAGGATGATGCCGCCCCGAAAGCCACCCAGCGAGAGGCGGCGCAGCAGCGCCATGCCATCCATGCCGGGCATCCGCAGATCGCAGAACAGGATGTCGACAGTGTGGCTCTGGCACAGCGCCAGGGCTTCGATGCCGTCTGCGGCCTCCAGCAGTTGCTGATAACCGAGCGCCCGGATCTGGTGCATCAGGGTCTTGCGTTGAAACCCGTGATCCTCGACCACCATGATGACCAACTCGTCTGCCGTTCTACTCATCGAGCCACAATCCCATTTCACGTTCAATATTGTTCATCTGTTCTTCCACTCTCTGTGTCAGCAGCGCGAGCTCGCTCAACTGTTTGAGGCGGGCCGCCGATTCCAGTTGCGCCGCCTGCTCGGCCAGGGAGAGCTCCCCGACCATTCTGGCTGCCCCTTTGATGCGGTGGGCGATCTCCACCAGCTCCTGGCTATCATCGGAGGAGAGTGCGCTCATCATAGCGTGGCAATCTTTCCGGTTGGAGGCCAGATACTCCCTTGCCATGCTTTTGGCAATCCCTTCATCGCCAAACAGATCTTGCCAGCGACCGATCATGTCGAGATTGATGGCCTGTCGTGCGGGCACTCTCTCTGTGATCGTAGTCGCGGGCAACCACCGCAGCAGCATCTGGCGCAGTGACTCCAGCGAATAGGGTTTGCACAGCATGCCGTTCATGCCGGCTGCCGTCATATTGGCTGCCGCCTCCTCCGAGGTATCGGCGGTGACGCCGATGATGGGGGCCTGCTCCCCTTGTTCCCGCAGGCGGCGGGTCAGGGTGTAGCCATCCATGTGCGGCATGTGGCAGTCGGTGATCAGCAGGGCGAAATCCCGGGTTTGCCAGGCGCGCAATGCCTTCTCGCCATCTTCTACTACCTCGCACTCCACCCCCAGAATCGCCAGCTGACGGGTCAGCAGGGCGCGATTGACCAGATGGTCATCGGCGACCAGCACCCGCCCGCCCAGTTTTTCGATGCTGGCGGCATGGGTGGTCACGGCTCGCCCGGTGATCAGTTCGCGGCAGCTTTCGAGCAAAAGATCCGGATAGAGGGGGGATTGGCCGAGGCGCCACCAGTTCTCCGAGCCCATGCGCCCCCGCAACGCTTCGCGGGGGGAGAGGATGATCCCCTTGAGAGTGCCGGACTGTAGCAAGGTGTGCCAATCGCTCCCCATGCTGGACTCCAGCGCGGCCTCTTCCGCCAACAGCAGACCGTCGAGATCGGCGGTGAGCTGGTGGATATCGAGGGGGATCAACCGGGCGCCGAGCCGTGCCATGGTGGCCTGCAAGGCGGCATTGCTACCCAGCCACCACCATTCGCTGCCCGCCAGTGCGGGTGGTTCCCACAGGACATTGAGCAGCGGGATGCTGAAGCGGAAACAGGCTCCTTCACCGAGCTGGCTCTTGACCGTCAGGGTGCCGCCCATCTTCTTCACCAGCTGATCACAGATGGCCAGGCCCAGACCGGTGCCACCAAAGCGGCGATTGATATCGGATTCCACCTGCTCGAACGGGGTAAAGAGCTGCGCTTGCTTCTCTTCGGCGATGCCGATGCCGGTATCCGTCACCGCGATAACCAGCTGCTGGTCGTGATAGCTGGCCTGGATCGAAATGGCGCCCTGCTCGGTGAACTTCACCGCATTGTTGAGCAGATTGGAGAGCACCTGGCCCACTCTGACCGGATCGATATCGGCCAGGTCGGGGAGTTGATCCTCCCACTGGAGCGTGACCTTCAGCCCCTTGCTGTAGGCCAGTGCGGCATGGCCGCGGATCACATCGCACACCACGGGTTGTAGACGGCAGGATTGGCGATTGAGGTGCAGCTGACCCGCCTCGATTTTGGAAAAGTCGAGGATATCGTTGACCAGATAGAGCAGGTGGTTGGCCGAGCTCTCCACATTGCGCAGCAGATAGCGCTGGTCATCATTGAGCTCGCTCATGCGCAGCAGCTCCAGCATGCCGTGCATGCCCGAGATGGGGGTTCTCAGCTCATGGCTCATGGTGGCCAGAAAAAGGCTGCGAGCCTGCATCGCCTGCTCGGCCGCGGCGCGCGCCTCACGCAGCTCATGCTCCTGTTGCTTGATGGCGGTGATGTCCTGCACCACGCCGTTGAGCAGGCGATCATGGCCCTGTTGCGCCACAAAGTTGCCGCGGATCTGGATATAGCGCTCCCCCTGAACAGAGGGCACCAGCACCTCCATATCGAGCGGCTCAAGGGTTTGCGCATGTTTGGCCACCTTATCGATAAAGGTTGCCAACGCCTCATCGTTCAAGCCGAGGATCACGCCGCCAGACTCGGCTGCCATCAACTCTTGATGGGTCATCCCGAGAATGTCGCTGGCTCCTTGGGACAGATAGAGGAATTTCCCCTTGCCGGCCCCTTGCCAGAGATATTGATAAACCAGACCCGGCATGCTGTCGGTGATGTCCCGCAGCCTGCCCTCCACTTCTCGCACCTTGTTTTCGGCGGCCTTGAGGGCACTGACATCGGTCAATACCGTCAGCACCCCCTGAATCGCGCCGTCTGCTGCGCGATAGGGCAACTTGACGTAGACCACGTGAAGGGGAATATCCCCCTCGCGCTGGGTATAACCCGATCCTTGGAAGCTCTCGCCGGTTTCCCAGACCGCACGCTCCTCGCATAGCATCTGTTGCCGCTCGTCCTCGGTCATATAACCCCAGCCATCTCCTGCGGATCCGTCACCGATAAACAGCTCGCGGTATGCCCGGTTGCAGAGGGTCAGGCGATGCTCGTGATCCCGCAATGCCACCATATTGGGCAGGGAGTCGAGCAGGGTCTGGACGAACACCAACTGCTCATTGAGTGTCTTCTCGGCCCGTTGTCGCTGCACGATCTCCCGTTTCAGGGTGCGGTTCCAGGCCCAGAACAGGGCAAACAGCAGGGTGGCTGCCGCGCCGCCCATTGCGAACCAGAACAGCACTGTTTCGCTATTGATGCCGGTCTGCACGCTCATGGAGAGCCAGCGTCTCTCCACTTTATTGAGCTCCTCCGGCGGTATCGAATAGAGCACCTTGGTGAGGATCCGCTGCAGCATGGGATCTTTGCGCGTAGCCATGGCGACCGGCAGGCGCAAGTCTTTGCCGGCATAGACCACCTGATAGCGTTCGCTCACCCGCTTGTTGATGGATGGCAGGGTGACCATCACGTAGTCGGCATCGCCCGTGTCCAGCAGCTCCAGCAAGCGGTTGTCATTGTTGACCTCTACCGGATGGGCGCCGATGTGGGTCAGTAGATCTTTATCCAGCGAGCCATGCACCATGCCGACCCGTTTCCCTCGCAGCAGTGAGAGATCGGTGATATCGGTACTGCCTTTGGGAGCAATAACGACCCGATCGACAAACAGATAGCCGGGGGTGAACAGCGCAAACTGGCCGCGGTCGTGGTTGGGGGAGATGGCCGGAATAAAATCGATCTGCCGCAGCTTCAGCATATTCTGGGTTTCACCCCAGCTATTGGTGCGAACCAGAGAGAACTTCAGCCCGGAGACTTGCTGCATCAGCGCCATCAGGTCCGCCACATAACCGACCAGCCTGCCCCGGTAATTGAATTCGCTCATGGAGGTCCAGTCCGGAGAGACGCCATAAGTCAGCTCAGGATGCTGGTTGAGCCACTCCTGCTCCTCAGGGGTAAACTGCACAGACTTCACCGCTCCTGAGTCCGCATGTTGGCTAGTCGTAGTGGCGGCCAGCATGTGACGACGATCTTCAACCGGTATCTCGTTGAATGCCTTGCTCACCAGGCTGACCAGTGCCGGGTCGCTCTTGTGCATATTGATAGAGAGAGACGTGCCGCTTACCCATTCCGGAGTGGCAATGGTGAAGCCAGCCTTGGGATGCTGATCTCTCACCATCACCAGTGACGGCATGTCGGCAAGATAGGCGTCAGCCATGCGCTTTTTGAGCATAAAGGCTGCTTCGCTGCGACTCTCTGCCTCGGTCACACGGGGAAATCCCAGTTTTTTCAATTCACTGCAAGCATTGACTCCTGTGACACAGACCCAGTGCAAGCCATGGGCATCCTGTCGTGACAACTTCGTTTTGCCATTGTTGAGCAGCACGCCGCGCGGCATGGAGAGCAAAAACGGGAGGGAGACAATATTGGATCGCCACTGTTCGCTTGGCTGGTCGTTCACCAGTATGTCGATTGCTCCGTGGTCAAGTCCGGACAGCGCATCCATGTAGGAGGGGTAAACCTTGTAGCGCAGGGTCAACCCGAGCGTTCTGGCAATCTGCTGCGCGATGTCGGGGACTGGGCCGGTAAAGCGTTGATCTGCATCCTTATAGCTGTATGGAGGGTCACCCATCATCGGCATGCCGATGACCAGCTCCTGGTGTGATGACAGCCAGGCGCGCTCAGACAGATCAAACTCGTCTTCATTCAGACTGGTAATGGCGTGCGCCGCCACGCCCCAGAGCAGTAGCAGGAGAAACAGGAATAGACGATCACATTGGCGGAGCATCAGAAGGAATCCAACAGAATTGGGCGCATATTGTAAGTGCATTAAAATGCAGCGGCCAACATCAATTTACTCAATATTGGGCCACGACATGCCAATGTGCGGCTGTGAGTCCGGCTAGTATCGGGATGGCAACCTGATGATAAAGCCTGCGCGGTGATGCGCCTGATTTTTTTTTGCCAAAGGCCAGTTCAAGGGGATATTGGAAAAAAATCCAACCAGTTTGATATCGGTAAACAACATGGACATGGACAAATAAAAAGGGCCACCTCTTGCGAGGTGGCCCTTTCCAAACGTTTGGTGGAGCTGGGGGGATTTGAACCCCCGTCCAAAATTACTACATCCTTGGCACTACATGCTTAGTCACTCTTTACATTCGCCAACCCGCTGCGGAGAGACACGCCACGAATTGACTAGCTCGATTGGTTTTAATGCTTCCGCCCCGAGCAGGACTTCCACACGATCCTGTGAAGGATGACCTTCCGATTCCCTAGGACACAGGCAAGCTAGGGTAGAAGGGCTCTATGCAGGTTATTAAGCTGCTAGTGCGTAGTTTTCGTCGTTTGCGACTATTTTTTTGCGGTTTATTAACGAGGCCTACCGCACCTCGGCATGCACCTTGGGTTTCGTGAATCTTGTCGAATCCAGAATCAGCCCCAAGTTGTTAATTGCGATTGTACGCAAAAATGCTGTCATAGCAAGGCGTTGATACCCATTCCCTCTGGCAGCCAGTCTGTTTGTCGATTTATTGTACGCAGCTGAGCCTGAAGAGCCAGCTGCGCCGGGGAAAGGTGAACTGACGTCCTGATCCTGCCAGTAGCAGGTTAGCCGCGATGCTTGTTCTTCATGATGCGGGCTTTTTCCCGATCCCACTCGCGGGCCTTGGTATCTTCGCGCTTGTCGTGCTCTTTCTTGCCCTTCACCAGGCCGATCTCGACCTTGACCCAGCACTGTTTCCAGTAGAGGGCGAGGGGAACTATGGTGTAGCCCTGACGGGCGATCAGGCTTTCGAGCTTGTCGAGTTCACGACGGCTCAGCAGCAGTTTGCGGGTGCGGGTCGGGTCACATACCACATGGCTGGAGGCCGCTTGCAGTGGCAGGAAGCTGGAGCCGAACAGATAGGCCTCGCCATCGCGGAAGATGACATAGGCTTCACTGATGTTGGCCTTGCCCGCCCGCAGGGATTTGACTTCCCACCCTTGCAGGGACAGACCCGCTTCGATCTTCTCTTCGATGAAGTATTCGTGGCGCGCGGTTCTGTTGAGTGCAATGGTGCTGGACCCGGCTTTGTTTTTACTGTTTTTTTTGCTCATGACGGGCGATTTCCGGCAATGACTAGGAGGCTCGTATTATACGTAGGCAGGGACGGCTGTAAAACGCGCAGCAGGTCAAGTGGTGGCTTTCTGAGCGGTTTGGCTGAGGTTTTACCTCCACAACCCTAAACATGGTGATAAAATCGCGCCGATTGGATGAGGAAAAGCCATGCCCCGAATTACGCGCAGTGCCCTGGTGATGTTCAGTGCAGAACAGATGTTCAAGTTGGTTAACGATGTGGATGCCTACCCGCAGTTTTTGCCCGGCTGTGTCGGCAGCCGTGTCCACGAGGCTGGCGATGACTACATGATGGCGTCGGTCGATGTGGCCAAGGCGGGGATTGCCAAGACCTTTACTACCCGCAATCAGCTGGATGTGAACCGCCAGATCAGGATGGAACTGGTGGATGGCCCGTTCCGCAAGCTGGCGGGCTGGTGGACCTTTACCCCGCTCGATGTGGATGCCTGCAAGGTGGAGTTTGATCTCGATTTCGAGTTTACCTCCAAGCTTATCGAGGTGGCCTTTGGTCAGGTATTCCGCGATCTGGTGAGCTCCATGGTCTCCGCCTTCTCCAACCGGGCGAAGGAGGTCTACGGTGTCTGACCAGCTCAATATCGAGGTTGTCTATGCCTTGCCGCAGCAGCAGACGGTGATTGCTCTGCGGGTGGCGCCCGAGACCTGCGTGCTGGCGGCCATCGAGCAGTCCGGCATCGTGCAAAAGCACCCCGAGATTGACTTGTCGGTCAACAAGTTCGGCATCTACAGCCGCCCGGTGAAAGGGAGCGAGCCGCTGCACGACGGCGATCGTATCGAGATCTACCGCCCGCTCATCGCCGATCCCCGCGAGATGCGCAAAAAGCGGGCCGAGAAGGCCAAAGAGGAGGGGAGAGCCGATAGCGTGACCGGTGGTCGCCCCGATGTGCATCGCAAGCTCCGCGAGTAGTGCTCAGGTCTTTCTTGCAGAAAAAAGGCGCCGTGGCGCCTTTTTTTGATCCCGTTAGCCGGTGAGCTGGCCGAAGGGATATCAAGAGAGGGCTGCTTCTGCCACACCCAGCCGTGCGCGTGCCCAGGCGGCCAGCAGCTCGACCCCGCTTTGCATCACCCGCTCATCGAAATCGAATTCGTTGTGATGGTGCGGCGCCGCCAGATCGGCCCCCAGGATGAGGTAAGCCGCTTCGCCTCCCTGCTTTTGCACCCGCTCCATCAGAAAACCGGCATCTTCGCTGGCACCAAAGCGGCGAGTCTGGATGGTAGCGAGCCCCTGCTTGCGGGCCAGCGCCGCCAGCTCGGCCTGCAGCGCCGGGCTGTTGTCGAGCGCAATGGCCTCACCTTGCTTGATGATGCGATAGGTGACGCCGTGGGCGAGGGCAGTCCCTTCGACGATTCGCTGTACCTGACTGAACATGTAGTCGTTGAGCGCGCTGTCGGCGCCGCGGGTTTCACCGCGCAGCTCGGCATGATCGGGAATGACGTTGCGGCCGCTGCCAGCGTGAAGCTGGCCGACGTTGATGCGGGTCATGCCGTCTCGGTGGCGGGGGATGCCTAGCATGGCGGTGGTGGCCATGCAGGCGGCTGCCAGCGCATTGCTGCCGGCATTGGGCTCGAGCCCGGCGTGGGCGGCGATGCCCATAAAGTGGACGTCGAACTTGGTGGAGCAGAGAAACTCGGTGGGGTTGATCACCAGCTCGCCGCTGCCAGCGTGAATACCGATATGGAGCGAAAGCAGGGCATCCACGTCATCGAGTGCGCCACCGGCAGCCAGCGCCTTGCCACCACGGCACCCCTCTTCGGCGGGCTGGAAGAAGAGCTTGATGCGACCACACAGCTGCTCTTTCATCGCCATCAGGCGGCTGGCCAGCCCCATGCCGATGGCGGTGTGGCCATCGTGAGCGCAGGCGTGCATCCACCCCTTGTTGTGGGAGGCAAAACCCTCCTGCTGCGGCTGGTGTTGTTCAGCATCGGACTCTTCCACCTCCACCGCGTCGATATCGAAGCGAAAGGCCAGGGTCGGACCGGGACGGCCGGTATCCAGCTCTCCCATCAGGCCAGTGACATCGCCGATCCGCTCCAGCCAGTCGGGATGGGCTCCCTGACGGCGGGCACGGGCCTTCTCGGCCGCCACATCCACATCACGGCCCATCATCAGATTGCTGGCCAGCAGTTTGTCGCCAAGCACGATGCGATAACCGAGCTCGCTCAGGTGGTGGGCAATCAGGCTGGTGGTGCGAAACTCTTTCCAGGCGGCTTCCGGCAGGCGGTGCAGGTCGCGGCGCCACAGGATCAGGTGCTCAAGGGTCATCTTGGCTTCCTTGGTGATTCGATTTGTCGGCTATTGTGCCTTTTTTCCCGGCTGACCACACGGGCCCGGCAGCTGGTCGGGGGAGCTGTGCGTGCAAGTGGTGGCTGTTCGGGCCGTGAATAGTGGTGAGCACCCATAAAAAACGCCTCCACAAGGGAGGCGTTGTCGATAGCTGGTTATCAGGCCGCGTGATGGTAAGCGGAGGCTTCAAACAGCTTCTTGTTGGCCACCAGATCGATGGGGTCAAAATCATCGACGTTGATGGTGCGCAGGCGACTTACCTCGGCGCGGCGCAGCAGCTCGGCTTCGCTCTGGGTCAGTACGCCAGCGGCCAGGCCGATGTCGGCCACCTTGTCCAGTGCCATGAAGGGGCGCTTGATACCATCGCTCTTGCAGACTTTCTCGAACAGCGGCTCGGCGGCCAGCACGTCATCGAGCGCCTGCTCCAGCAGACCGAAGGGGTTGCCCTCTTCGCGAGTCAGGTATTGGCCCTTGGCCAGGCGGCTGCGAGTTTCGCTCGGGGTTTGCAGCAGACGGGCCACTTGCTGGTCCAGCTTGTCGCACGGACGGTTCAGGTCACGGCCCAGCGGCAGCACCACGGCACGCAGGGCAAGGCCAATCCAGCGGTTCGGGAAGTTGCGCAGCAGCTCGTCGATCGCCTCTTGTGCCTTGAACATGGCATCTTGCAGTGCCCAGTGCAGCAGCGGCAGATCGGCCTGCTGGCGTCCCTCGTCCTGATAGCGCTTGAGGGCGCTGGAGGCCAGATAGAGCTGGCTCAGCACGTCGCCAAGGCGGGCGGAGACCCGCTCCTTGCGCTTGAGCTCGCCACCCAGGGTGCCCATCGCCATGTCTGACAGGAACGCCAGGTTGGCCGAGAGGCGGGAGAGCTGTTGGTAGTAGCCCTTGGTCTGGTCCTTGTAAGGGGCCGCGGCAAAGCGTGCGCCGGTGATACCGAGCCAGAAGCTGCGCACCAGGTTGCTGATGGCAAAGCCGACGTGGCTGAATACTGCCTTGTCGAAATCTTTCAGCGCCTGCTCCTTGTCGGGATGGCTGGCAGCCAGCATCTCCGGCAGTACATACGGGTGGCAGCGGATAGCGCCCTGACCATAGATGATCATGCTGCGGGTCAGGATGTTGGCCCCTTCCACCGTAACGGCGATGGGCGCACCCTGATAGCCACGGGCCAGATAGTTGTTGGGACCCATGCAGATGGCCTTGCCGCCGTGGATGTCCATGGCATCGATGATGCACTTCTGGGCACGGTCGGTGAGGTGGTATTTGACGATGGCGGAGATGACCGAGGGCTTCTCGCCAAGGTCGATACCGGTCACGGTCAGGTTGGCTGCGGCGCCCATGATGTAGGCGTTGCCACCGATGCGGGCCAGCGGCTCTTCAATCCCTTCCATCTTGCCGATGGGCAGCTTGAACTGGCGACGGATGCGGCTGTAGGCGCCGCTCGCCAGGGCCAGCATCTTGACGCCACCGGTGCTGTTGGAGGGCAGGGTGATACCGCGGCCGACCGACAGACACTCGACCAGCATACGCCAGCCCTGACCGGCCATGGCCGGGCCACCGATGATGAAATCGAGCGGGACGAACACATCCTTGCCCTGGGTCGGGCCGTTCTGGAACGGCACGTTGAGCGGGAAGTGGCGACGGCCGATGCCGACACCCTTGATGTGAGTGGGAATGAGGGCGCAGGTGATACCGAGCTCTTCCTCTTCACCCAGCAGGTGCTCGGGGTCACGCAGTTTGAAGGCCAGACCCAGCACGGTAGCAATGGGGGCGAGCGTGATGTAGCGCTTGTTCCAGGTGAGGCGCATACCGAGCACCTCTTTGCCTTCCCACTCGCCCTTGCAGACGATACCGAAGTCGGGGATGGAACCGGCATCAGAACCCGCTTCCGGGCTGGTCAGGGCGAAGCAGGGGATCTCTTTGCCTACCGCCAGGCGGGGCAGGTAGTAATCCTTCTGCTCGTCAGTGCCATAGTGTTGCAGCAGTTCGCCCGGGCCCAGCGAGTTGGGTACGCCAACGGTGGAGGCGAGCACGGCGCTGGCACCGCACAGCTTTTGCAGGACACAGGACTGGGCGTAGGCCGAGAACTCCAGACCGCCATATTTCTTCTTGATGATCATGGCGAAGAACTTGTTGTCCTTCAGGTATTGCCACACCTCGGGGGAGAGATCCGCGCGCTCGTGGGTCACTTCCCAGTCGCTCACCATGCGGCACACTTCCTCGACCGGGCCATCCATAAAGGCCTGCTCTTCGGCAGAGAGGGTGCTGACCGGGATGGCGTGCAGCTTTTTCCAGTCTGGGTTGCCCGCGAACAGGTCGGCTTCCCACCAAGTTGTGCCCGCTTCAATCGCCTCTTTCTCGGTGCGGGACATTTCCGGCATGATCGATTTGTAGATCTTGAACAGCGGCTTGGTTATTTGATTGCGGCGAAATTCCACCAGATTGAGCGGGATGGCGATCACCGCGAACAGCGCCCATACCAGCAAGGGCACATGACCATAGATGGCGCCAAGCACCAGGGCGGCGCCGGTGACCAGGGTGGAGATGAACAGGGATGCCCGGCGATAGGCCAGGGCTCCGATAACCAGGATCACCCCGAGCAGAGTGAGGGTCGTCGTCATTGCTTGCTCCTTGCGTGGTTAGGTTGCCAACGTGGCGTAACTGATCCAGAGGTCTGACCTGTTGGGTATGGCCACTGTTGTAATTCATACGCACAAAGTTATCAAGCTGTTTACATCTTCATTACCTTCTCTCTGTGATCCCCATAACGCTCACGCGCCGCCAGCGCTGTGGCTCGCAGGGGGGGCGACTGTGCGATTCGCTTGTGCGAGAATAGCCGCGATCTACACGCACACTAAAAACAGTGGAAGAGACATCATGTACCAAGAATTGATCCGCAATGAACTGACCGAAGCTGCCAGCGTGCTGCAGGCCTTCCTGGCTGATGAGCAGAACCTGAAAAACATCGAAGCGGCCGCCAAACTGCTGGCCGACTCTTTCAAAGAAGAGGGCAAGGTGCTCTCTTGTGGCAACGGTGGCTCCCACTGTGACGCCATGCACTTCGCCGAAGAGCTGACCGGTCGTTACCGCGAGAACCGCCCGGGTTATGCCGGTATCGCCATCTCCGATCCGAGCCACCTCTCCTGCGTCTCCAACGACTTTGGCTATGACTATGTCTTCTCCCGCTACGTAGAAGCGGTCGGCCGCCGTGGCGACGTGCTGCTTGGCATCTCCACCAGCGGCAACTCCGGCAATATCCTGAAAGCCATCGAAGCGGCCCGTGCCAAAGGGATGAAAGTGATCGCCCTGACCGGCAAGGATGGCGGCAAGATGGCAGGTCTGGCGGATGTCGAGATCCGCGTGCCGCACTTTGGCTATGCCGACCGTATTCAGGAAGTGCACATCAAGGTGATCCACATCCTGATCCAGCTGGTCGAAAAAGAGATGGTCAAGTAATCAGGCCATAACTACCAGTTAAGGGCTGCGCCGGTAGCATGGTTCGCCATCGGCCGGTTGTTGCCAGTCACAGGGGAAGGGATTGCGCCTTCCCCTGCTGTCTGTCGAACCAGCGTGCTGGTCGAACATGACACAAGCCAAATCATGAAAGGAGTCTGCCGGATATGTGCGAACTGCTCGGCATGAGTGCCAATGTGCCGACCGATATCTGCTTCAGCTTTACCGGGTTGATGCTGCGCGGCGGCAAGACCGGGCCCCACAAGGATGGCTGGGGGATCACCTTTTACGAAGGGAAGGGCTTTCGCACCTTCAAGGATCCCGAGCCCAGCGCCCAATCTCCCATCGCCAGACTGGTACAAGCGCTGCCCATCAAGAGCTGCGCCGTAGTCAGCCACATTCGGCAAGCCAACCGTGGCTGCGTGTCGCTGGAAAATACCCACCCCTTTACCCGTGAGCTGTGGGGCCGTTACTGGACCTTCGCCCACAACGGTCAGCTGACCGGCTACAAGAAGCTGCCAACCGGCCGCCACCGGCCGGTGGGGGATACCGACAGCGAGCACGCCTTCTGCTGGCTGCTCGACCGGCTGGAGCAAAAATATCCCAAGCGTCCTGCAAACTTTCCCGCCATGTTTCGCTATCTCGCCACCCTGTGTGACGAGCTCAGAGCATTCGGGGTGTTCAACATGCTGCTCTCGGACGGGGAGTATGTGATGAGCTACTGCAGCAACAACCTGCACTGGCTGACTCGCTGTGCGCCCTTTGGCGAGGCGAGCCTGCTGGATGAGGAGGTGGTGATCGACTTTCAAAGGGAGACCACCCCCAACGATGTGGTGACCCTGATCACCACCCGTCCGCTGACCGGCAATGAGAATTGGGTCAAAATGGCGCCCGGCGAATTCAATCTGTTTCGCATGGGGGAGCGGGTGGCGACCAATCAGGTCGCGCTTGAGCAAGATAAAAAAATACCAGGGTAGATACCTACCCTGGTTCTTCGCAGCAGCCATAAAAGGCAAAAGGGATGAGAGGTGTTGCTGAGCATCATCACTCTGACGGCATTGAGTGTTGATCAATTGTTAATTTGTGGCAATCAAGTTGTTGTCTTGACGGGCGTTTCAGCATCGCTATTTCGATACTGATCACATTTTTTGCCACTTTATTCCCTGAGCCATCCAATCGGGTGCTTCATCACAGCTTGGTCGTGAGCCACGACATCGAAAACTATCTATAGTATGGTCTGTTTGAATACCGTTCTGGAGGAGCCTCGCATGGAGTGGGTGGATCGCAAGGTGTTGCAGCAGCTGGCAGAGGATATCGGTCCGGATATGCTGCCCGTGGTCATCGCAGTCTTTATTGAAGAGGTGGGCGAGCAGCTGAGTCAGCTCAGACCCCTCTATGAACAGGGAGAGTGGGAGGTGCTGGCTCGGGTGGCGCACAGCATGAAATCATCCTGTGGCAGCTACGGCGCCATGCCGAGCTATCAGCAGGTGATGGCGCTGGAGATGGCCAGCAAGCAGGCCGATGTGGCCGAGGCAGAGCGCCAATTGCAACTGCTGGAGGCATCCTTGCCCCAAGTGCTCGCGTTTCTTGCCGATTATCAGTAACGGCGCCATGCAGGGATGCCGGGGCGCCGTGACCGTTGCCTAACGCTGGTTGAGCAGTTGCTGGATGATTCGGTCCAGCGCCAGTTTCAGCTTCAACCGATCGTGCCGATGGGGCAGCTCAAGCTCGCCCAGCTCGGCTTCGATCACTCGCCCCTGCCAGTCCCCCGCATCACCCGCGCCTTGTGGGGCCAGGATGGCATCCAGCCGACCCTGACCGACCCGGGATTCCAGCCAGCGACACTGACTCATCAGATCCAGCTGACTGGCAGGGCCGTTTTCCGCCACCAGATTGCAGACGAAAACCAGCATGGCGCTGCTCTCGTTGATGGCCTGGGCGATCTCGGCCAGCAGCAGTGGCGGCATGATGGAGGTGAGGAAACTGCCCGGCCCCAGAATGATCATGTCCGCCTGCTGCAATGCCAGCACCGCTTCCCGGGTCGCTTGCACTTCCGGCATCAGGCCGAGGGAGAGGGGAGGGGTTGCCAGTTGATCGATTGATACCTCTCCCAGGATCTGGGTGCCACACTCCATATGGGCGCAGAGATCGGTGGGAAATTCAGACATGGGTAGCAATTGTGACTCGATTTTGAGCATGTCACTGATCAGCTTGATAGCATCAAGAGGACGGACACAGAGATTATCGAGCGCCAGCAGCATCAGGTTGCCAAGGTTGTGGCCCGCCAGCTCGCCTTTGCCGGCAAAGCGGTACTCGAACAACAGGCTGCCGATGCTGGGATCGGTCACCAGCTGGTTCAGGCAGTTGCGCAGATCGCCCCAGGCGATGCACTCCTGACTCTTGCGCAGGCGTCCGGTCGAGCCACCATCATCTGTGGTGGCGACGATGCCGGTGAGCCGTTGACCGAGAAACGAGAGGGACGAAAGCACTCGTCCCATGCCATGGCCACCACCGATGGCAACGACCCGATCGAAGTCATTGATGTTTTTTTGCCACATATGGGCGTCCTGTTATTGGTCTCAGTTGACCGCTATGTTAGCAAGCGAAGCGAGATAATTGTTTGATAAAGGTATGATTTTTGCTTGAGGCTGCCATTCGATAAAACAAGGAGATGGTGTTGAAATTTCTGACCGTTCACTCCCTCGCCCAGAATTCATCGCTGGCGGCCCAAGATATCTGCGCGCAGCTGCGCCACCATGCCGATCAGGCCCCCTCCCTGCTGTTACTCTATTTTACCCAAGCCCATGAGGGGGCGATACTGCGCGACGCGCTCAAACGCCAGTTCCCGACGACCCGCTTGCTTGGGTGCAGCTCTTGCGGTGGCGTCATGACCGAGATGGGACACCACGCCCGAGACGGATATGGGCTGGCCGTTGCTGCCCTGTACGATGAGAAAGGGGCATTCGGTGTAGCCGGTGCCAGCGGTGACGGGGTGGATGTGCGACAGTTGCTGCGCCGAGCCATGAGCGATTGTGGTCGACCGGGCGAGCTGCCCCAGCTGATCCTGTTTCATGCCAGTCCCGGCAAGGAGGAGGGGCTGCTGGCCGGTATCGAGGCCGAACTCGGTGCCTCGGTGCCGGTGGTCGGAGGATCCGCGGCTGATAGCAGTGTCAGCGGTGACTGGCAGCTCTGCTGGGATGAGGCGGTAGCTCAGGATGGCATCGGTCTGGCGGTGCTCTATCCCGATTGCCAGCTCGCTTTTCAGTTTCACTCCGGTTATGTGCCTGCCGAATTCAGTGGCGAGATCACCGCCTGCAACGGGCGGGAGGTACTCACCATCGATCACCAGCCTGCTGCCGAGGTCTATGCCCGCTGGTGCGGGCGCGAGCAGCCCTGGCCGGTGGGGGCGATTTTGCGGGAGACCACGCTCACCCCGCTGGCCCGTCAGGTGGGGGCGCTGGATGGCATTCCTTACTACAAACTCTCCCACCCCGAAGCTGTGACCGAACAGGGCGGGCTGCGGCTCTTTACCGATGTGGTGCAAGGGGAGCGTCTGCTGTTGATGTACAGCAGTCAGGAAGGGTTGTTGCAGCGCAGCCTCAATGCCATGCGTATCGAGCCAGGGTATGGGGTCGACGTGGAATTGCAGCCTATCGGCGCTCTCATCATTTTTTGTGCTGGTTGTCGTTTGGCGCTAGGTGATGTGTTGTGCCAATTTGTCGAGCAGAGCCAGGCTCGCCTCGGCAAGATCCCCTTTATCACCCCCTTTACCTTCGGCGAGCAGGGGCGGCTGCCCAATGGCGAGCTGGCTCACGGTAACCTGATGGTATCGAGCGTGATTTTCCTGACCCGTTGAGTCGGCAGAACATAACAGAGCAGGCAACAAGATGATTGGCAACAGTGAACTGGAAGCCCTCGGCGACAAATTGCAGACCACGCTGGTCGATCTTATGCGTTGCCGCGAGCGCGAGGCCAAGTATCGTCACGAGTCCCAGACTCTGCTGGGGGGGGTTGCCACCCTCGCCGATGCCAAGACGCTGGAGCAGGTGCTGGAGAGCCTTATCCAGGTGCTCAAACCCTTTATCGGCTTTGAGCACGCGGATGTGGTGGCCTGGGAAGGGGAGCAGGGGTGTACCCACCTCAGTACCGAGCCTATGCTCGCTGCCCGCAGCTGGCGCATGACCCCGGCATTTGCCCGCGCCATCTCGGGTGAAACCCTGGTGATTTACGATCCCGCCCAGCTGCCCGAGCTGGCGCCGCTGGCAAGCGAGCCGGGCTGGGCCAGCGTGATGCTGACCGGGCTGCAGGCCCCCGGTTTTACCGCCACCCTCATCTGCCGCCACGCTCGGGCGGGCACCTTCGATCTCACCAGCAAGGCCGCCATGGAGCGATGTCGTCCGCTTATCGCCCAGGCGCTGGTCAACATCACCTATCGGGCCCGCTTGCAGGAGCAGGTTGCGGTAAAAACCGAAGCGTTGCAGGCCAGCGAACGCCGTTTTCGCAGCTTCGCCGCCATGGCTTCGGACTGGTTCTGGGAGACAGATGCCGAGCATCGCCTTAGTTACGCCTCTGAGCCGGGTTATCTGGATGAGATGACCCCGCAAGCGACCCGGCCGACCCTCTATGACTACGTCTGCAACAAGCAGAGCTGCGATGCCCAGAAATACCTGCAGCTTTTGGAGCTGCGCCAGCCGGTGCGAGGGGTGCGGATGCAGGTTGCGCTGCAACACGGCCCCTGCTGGATGGAAGTGAGCGCCGAGCCCTGTTTTGACCATGATGCCCAGTTTATCGGTTATCGTGGCACTGCCCGGGATATCAGCAACCAGATCCGCCGTGAAGAGGAGCTGGCGCGGGCACGGGATGAGGCCGAAGCGGCCAACCGTGCCAAGTCCCAGTTTTTGGCCATGATGACCCACGAGATCCGTTCGCCCATGAATGCGGTGTTGGGGATGCTCGATCTGGTGCAGCATGCCGAGCTGGCGCCGGAGCAACAGAGCCTGCTGCGCCATGCCACCCACTCGGCCAGATTGCTGCAAACCATCATCGACGACGTGCTCGATTTTTCGAAAATCGAGTCGCAAACCCTGGTGTTTCACTGCGAGACCCTGCAGCCCGTCCAGCTTTGCCAATCCCTGGTCGAGCCGCTGCAAACCCGTGCCGCCGCGAAGGGGATCGCGCTGGTTTATCGGGTCGATGAGTCTGTGCCCCGGGAGTTACAGGGTGATCCGATGCGTTTGTCACAGGTGATGGGCAATCTGCTGGACAACGCCCTCAAGTTTACCGAGCAGGGGCAGGTGACACTGCACCTGGGTTGGCAGGATGAGAAGCTGCTGATCTCGGTCTCCGACACCGGGATCGGGATCGCCGATGCGGATCAGGCGCTGCTGTTTGAACCCTTCTCCCAGGTCGACAACTCGGCCACCCGGCGTTTTTCCGGTACCGGCCTCGGTCTTGCCATCAGCAAGCGTCTGGTGACGCTTATGGGGGGAGAGATCCACCTGAAGAGCGAGCCGGGCAAGGGAAGCTGTTTCTGGTTCGAACTGCCCGGCATGGCGCTGCCTTGTCATAGCCAGCCGCAGCGGGAGGAGGGGGCTTCGGCACTGCTGCCACTGGATGTGCTGGTGGTGGAGGACAGCCCGGTGAACCAGTTGGTGGTGTCGCTGATGCTGCAAAAACTGGTGGGCAAGGTGCGGCTGGCAGCCAACGGTCTGGAGGCGCTGGCGCAGGTGGATGAGCAGCTCCCGGATCTGATCCTGATGGATATGCGGATGCCCCTGATGGACGGACTGGAAGCGACCCGACGCTTGCGTGAGTTGGGATGCACCATGCCTATTGTCGCCCTGACAGCCAATGCGATGGCGGAGGACAAGGCGTGCTGTCTGGCGCAGGGGATGGATGACTTTCTCGCCAAGCCTATCACCTTGTCACGGTTGAGAGAGTGTTTGCAGCGTCACTTTGGTCAGCGGTTGCCGACGCGCGGATAAAAAAAATGGTCAACTTTGTGGGTTGACCAGTTCTTCAGCAAATACTGAAGAGAGCACGGGATAAATCGGGTTGTATCAATCTATATGAAAAATCTGTGCCAACTTTTCAGGGACTCTTTTGTGTTCAATTTTGGCCGTTTAGCGCAGCGGCTCTCTCTTATTATGGCGTTTTGCGTTCCTACTTACTCGCAAAATGCGAATTTCACATTTTCATTGTTGGAATAATTGCATTTTGCAACGCTGTTTTTGTCATTGTGAAATCAGGCGATGCAGAAATTTACGGGCCGCTTCGCTGTTTTGTTTGGCAATCAGCATCTGCTTTTCATAAATCGGCATCGGCAATATCTCGAGCCAGCGTTGGCAGAGCCAGGCGGCATCTTCAAAGCGCTTGTCCGGATAGAGCTCATCAAGCTCCGGATACTGCTCGAACACTTCCCGCAGGCGATTGACCAGCAGCTTGTCGTTGAAATCTGAGTGGGTGCTCGGCCAGTTGGGCAGCATCTCCACCTTGGCCCGGCGTAGGCCCATCTCGTCTGTTTCCATCTCGTGGATGCAGAAGCGCTCCAGTCCCAGCACCGTCACCCCCAGCAGGCCATCATTAAGGGTGTAGAAGTCAGTCACCTTGACCCGGGTGCCCACCGGCAGAATGCGGCCGGATTGTCCCGAGGTGGTCGACTCTTCCATCACGATGCCAAAGCCCTGATCGTTGATGAATGACTCCTTGAGCATCTGCAGGTGGCGTGGCTCGAACAGACGCAGAGGAAGCTTGCCGCCCGGCAGTATGTGGGAAGGCAAGGGGAACAGTGCCAAAGGTTGTAGTTTCATGTTCCATCCTCCGTTGAGTAGTTGCTGAATATGACAATGCAGCGACTGTGCCAGAGAATGAAAAAAGCCACCGGAGGGTGGCTTTTCGGGCGGTTGAGGGCGCTTAGTTGCGCTGCTCCAGATACATGACAGCCGCTTCCACGCGGCTTTGCGCCTCGAGTTTCTTCAGCAGGCTCTTCACGTGAACCTTGACCGTTCCCTCGGAGATATGGAGTACCGAGGCGACCTGTTTGTTGGAGAGGCCTTTTGCAATTTCGCGCAGGATTTGCATTTCGCGACGCGTTAAGCTTTCCAGCTTCTGCTGCAGGTGATCCAGCTCGTAGATGTTTTCGAGATAGGGGCGCAGCGGCTCGCTCAGGATCTGCTTGCCGGTCATCACATCGGCCAGCTGGGCCAGCAGCAGATCAGGCTCGGTATCCTTGAGCAGGTAGCCGTCGGCACCGGCCTTGAGCAAAGCCACCACATCCTGACGGGCATCGGAGACGGTGAGGATCACCACCCGGGAGGTGATCTCTTCGGCCCGCAGCGCCTTGAGGGTATCGAGGCCGGAGAGCCCCTTCATGTTGAGGTCGAGCAGGATCAGATCCGGCTCGGACTCTTTGGCCAGCGCCACGGCATCTGTGCCGTTGGAGGCTTCACCGGTCACTTCCATGTTCTCTTCCAGAGCCAGCAACTGCACAATCCCTTTGCGCATGAGGGGATGGTCATCTACGACCAGAACTGTGTATTTCATCTCGTCCATCAGGCGTCTCTCGCTAGACTGGTGGGAAAGGTCAGATGCACGCAGGTGCCTTGTGGTTGCTGCTCGTTGATGGTCAGCAGACCGTGCAGTTTGCTGGCGCGCTCGTTCATGATGCTCAACCCGTAATGGTTGATCGCCGAGCTGGCGAGTCCGATCCCGACACCGTCATCTGAAATCTGAACCTCAATGTTACCACTGGCGAGGGTCTCACAGCTAACATCAATCACTTGCGCGTTGGCATGTTTGATGGCATTGAGCACTGCCTCACGGATCAGCTGCAAAATGTGGATATGCTGGCCCGCCTCCAGGTCGTTGTCGGCCAGTCCGTAATGGAACCGGATTTCGGCCTGGGTCTGGGGTTGCAGCTGATCGAGCATGACGCGGATCGCTTCCCCCAGATTGGCATCGCCAATGGTGAGACGGAAGGTGCCAAGCAGTTCGCGCAACTGGGTATAGGCATTGCTAAGCCCCTCGTCGATCTGCTGCATCGCCTCCTGCGCCTTGTCATGCTGCCCCTTGGCGTAAGAGCGCTTGAGCAGGGTGGACTGGATCTTGAGATAAGATAGGGCCTGCGCCAGCGAGTCGTGCAGCTCCCGGGCGATCACCGCCCGCTCCTCCATCAGCAACAGGCGCTGCTGTTGCAGCAGGGTCTGGTCTTTGTGCAGCACCTGAGCCAGCAGCATGGTGAAGTTCTTGATCAACCGCTCATCGATGGGGTGTTGGCTGATGATGTCGAGGCGGCCGAACTCCTGCTCATCCATCTGCAGATAGAAGCTGGCGACCGCATCGAGATCGCCGGGCCAGCCGGTGCGCCCCGAGATATAGACCGGCATGGCATTGTGCTCGAAGCGGGTCAGCCGGATATGGTCGATATGCTGGTGGGCGGCAGCCCTGTCCAGCAGTTTGATAAGGGTACGGGTGCTGAGCGGGGCAGCGTGCAGCTTTTGGGCGGTCGAGTAGAGAAACGAGAGGGTGTCGTTGGCCTGTTGCAGCTTGGCGGTTTTCTCTTCCACCTTGTTTTCCAGCTCCCGATAGAGTTTGCCCAGCTCGTCCGCCATGGTGACGAAGGCGCGCGACAGCTCCCCCAGCTCGTTTTCGCCGTGGGCGGGCAGCTTAAGATCGAAATCCTGCCGCTGGATCTGGCGGGCGCAGTAGACCAGCTGGTTGAGGGGGGCGACCACCTGCTGGCGGGTGAAGCGCACCGTGAACCAGGCGATGGTGATGATGGCCAGCAGGCCGAGCCCCTCTGCCAGTGCCAGCATCCGCACCTTGAATTCCACGTGGTACTGCATCTGATTGACGAAATTGTCGATGGCCGCCACAAACTGCTCGGTGTTATCGGTGTACCGTCTGGGGGTGCGATCCTCGATGTGCTGGCGCATTACCTGCCACTGGCCGAGCACCTCGCCATAGGTGCGACGCAGGGAGGCAGGAGTGATCCAGCGCTGGGTCTCCTGCAGCTCTTCGGCGTGCAGGGTCTCTTCAAACTGGGAGAGGCGCCCCAGCACGCTGTCGCCCCGCTCGATTTCGTAGGCCATCCGGTAGGCCTGCATCCGCAGCGAACCGGAGAGGTTGATTGCCTTGGCATCGGGTACCGAGTAGAAGAGGGTGACCATGGCGACCAGCGCGATCAGGCTGGCCATGAAGAGGATCAACACCATGGCGCGGCCAATGGCACTGCTGACCGAATGGACCCTGAACCGTTTTCCCATACTGATGCGCACCTCTGAATAGTGATAAGGACCCCGCAAGATGCGTGGGAGTGTACTCCAACTTGTGTTAGCATCGAAAAACTAGATGAACTCCGAGCGGTTTTGCCTAAGTCCTAGCGATAGGGGGAAACCAGCCGTCAGCCGACGTTCGAGCTGTAAGGGTCAGGAAAGAAATGCCCTGGCCTCCCGTATTTGGAAAGGTGTTTATGTTGCCACTTGAAGATGGTTTTTCCCGTCGTTTTTACTATTTACGTCTGTCAGTGACCGATGTGTGCAATTTCCGTTGCACCTATTGCTTGCCTGACGGCTATCGCCCCCCGGAAGGTCACAAAGCGGGGCGTCAACCCTTTCTCTCGATTGACGAGATCCGCCGCGTGGTCAGCGGTTTTGCCGCCATGGGCACCCGCAAGGTGCGCATCACGGGGGGCGAGCCCTCCCTACGCCGCGATTTTACCGAGATCGTCAAGGTGATTGCCACCACCCCGGGCATCGAGAAGGTCGCCATGACCACCAACGGCTATCGCCTCAAGGAGCGGGCTCAGGAGTGGTTTGATGCAGGACTCAACGCGCTGAATGTCAGTGTCGACAGTCTCGACCCGCGCCAGTTTCACCAGATCACCGGTGAGAACAAGCTGGCCGAAGTGATGGAGGGGATCGAAGCAGCACTGGCCGCCGGTTTCAAATCGGTGAAGATCAATGCGGTGCTGCTCAAGGGGCTCAACGACTACCAGCTTGATGCCTTTCTGGGCTGGATCAGGCACAAGCCCATCGAGCTGCGCTTTATCGAGCTGATGCAGACCGGCGAGATGGATACCCTGTTTCGTGACCACCATGTCAGCGGCGAGCAGATCAAACAGCGCTTGCTGGAGAGCGGCTGGGTGCAGCAGTTGCGGGGCTCGGATGACGGTCCGGCGCAGGTCTTTATGCACCCCGATTCGCAAGGTGGAGTGGGGCTCATCATGCCCTATAGCAAGGATTTCTGTGCCGGTTGCAACCGGCTGCGGGTCTCCTCGCTGGGGAAGCTGCATCTGTGCCTGTTTGGCGACAACGGCATCGACCTGCGGGATCTGCTCGGCGCAGATGGGCAATCTGATGAGCTGCAACAGCGCATTCGCGCGGCACTGGCGGGCAAGAGTGCCACCCATCGTCTCCATGACGGCAATGCCGGCATCACCCCTCATCTCGCCTCGATCGGCGGATAACCGCAAAAATCGCCAACGATTAAATAGCAATCCTCACATGGAGGTATTTTAACCGATACCTCCATTTTTATTGCGCTGCAAGGCTTTGATCTGGCGCAAAAATCCCCCCTGTTTATCTCCCTGGTGGTATATCCCTTACCTTGTCAGGGCCGCAATATACACCCACTCTTATAATTGGTATCAAGAATGCCAATCATGGACTCGTACTGTCCCCTTTTTCACCAGAACAGGAGTCAACATGCCGGATGAGATCGATCTTGCCCGCCGCGGCCTGTTCCGGGGGCGGCTGAGAACTGCCGAACCGCCGGTGCAGTTGCCCTGGTCAGTCAACTGGTCGGCATTTGTCGCCGACTGCACCCGCTGCGGGGACTGTCTGGCTGCCTGTCCGGAGCAGATCCTGGTGAATGGCGAGGGTGGTTTTCCGGTGGTCGATTTCCAGCGTGGCGAATGCACCTTCTGCACCGAGTGCGTCACGGTCTGCAAGGCGCCGCTGTTTCGCCCGACCAGCGAGTCCCCCTGGCACTATAAGGCCCATATCGAAGCCAACTGTCTGGCCAATGGTCAGGTGTTCTGCCAGCGCTGTCAGGACAGCTGCGAGCCCAATGCCATTCGTTTTATTCCGGTGCTGGGGTGTGTGCCCACCCCGACGGTCGAGCCGGATCGCTGTAATGGCTGCGGCGCCTGTGTGCAAGATTGTCCGGTTGGCAGCATCAAGGTCGACGGGCGAGCCGCCCCATCCGGTGGTGCGAGCCAGCACACCCTCAAGCAGGAGTCAGAATGAGTCAGAAGCCGTGTGACACAGAAGCCACAATGGATCAGGAGTTCCATGTATCGAGTCTGGTGGTGCTGACCCAGCCCCCATTACGCCATCAGCTCGCCGAGCAGATTGGCGCCCTTGAAGGGGCCGAGATCCACGCCGTCAGTGACGAGGGCAAGCTGGTCGTGACCCTGGAAGGTCCGAGCCAGCGGCCGATCATGGCGGCCATTGATGCGATACAGGCGATGCCGGGTGTGCTCTCTGCCGCCCTGATTTACCACCAGTTCGATGAACTGGGCGGTCACTGAAAAGAGTGATGGGATGCCGGGCGTGCCCTCTGCCGCTGATGGCTGGCTCCCGTTCGACAGATTCGACAACTATTACGCGATAAGCAATGTGAGGATATGCCATGAAGCTGAGTCGACGCGACTTTATGAAGGCCAACGCGGTGGCAGCTGCCGCTGCCGTGGCCGGTGTCAGTGCCCCCACGCTGGCAGCCAATCTCATCACCAGTACCGACAAGACGGCCATCCATTGGGATAAGGCTCCCTGCCGCTTCTGCGGTACCGGCTGCTCCGTGCTGGTGGGCTCTCAGGATGGTCGGGTCGTGGCGACTCAGGGTGACCCCGATGCGCCGGTCAACCGTGGCCTCAACTGCATCAAGGGTTACTTCCTCTCCAAAATCATGTATGGCCAGGATCGCCTGACCCAGCCGATGCTGCGGATGAAGAACGGCCAGTTCGACAAGGATGGCGACTTTGCCCCCATCAGCTGGGATCAGGCGTTCGACATCATGGCCGAGAAGTTCAAGGCAACCCTGAAAGAGAAGGGGCCGACCGCTGTCGGCATGTTCGGCTCCGGCCAGTGGACCGTCTGGGAAGGCTATGCCGCCGCCAAGCTGATGAAGGCCGGTTTCCGCTCCAACAACATTGACCCCAATGCTCGTCACTGCATGGCCTCTGCGGTCGTCGGCTTCATGCGTACCTTCGGCATGGACGAGCCGATGGGCTGCTACGACGATATCGAGCAGGCCGATGCGTTCGTGCTGTGGGGCTCCAACATGGCCGAGATGCACCCCATCCTCTGGTCGCGGATGTCCGATCGTCGCCTCTCCAACCCGGATGTGCAGGTGCACGTGCTCTCGACCTTCGAGCACCGCAGCTTCGAGCTGGCGGACAACGGCATGGTGTTCACTCCGCAGACCGACCTGGCGATCCTCAACTATGTCGCCAACTACATCATCCAGAACGACAAGGTGAACTGGGACTTCGTCAACAAGCACACAGTGTTCAAGAAGGGGGTCACCGACATCGGTTACGGCCTGCGCCCGACCGATCCGCTGCAGCAGAAAGCGAAGAACCCGGACAGTGGCGATGCCACTCCGATGACCTTCGAGGAGTTTGCCAAGTTCGTGGCGGATTACGATGTGGAGTCGGTCTCCAAGCTCTCCGGCGTCTCCAAAGAGAAGCTGGAAAAGCTGGCCAAGCTCTATGCCGACCCGAGCAAGAAGGTGGTCTCTTACTGGACCATGGGCTTCAACCAGCATACCCGTGGCGTCTGGGCCAACAACCTCTGCTACAACATCCACCTGCTGACCGGCAAGATCTCCGAGCCGGGTAATGGTCCTTTCTCACTGACCGGCCAGCCCTCTGCCTGTGGCACCGCGCGTGAAGTGGGTACCTTTGCCCACCGTCTGCCTGCCGACATGGTGGTGACCGAGCCCAAACACCGCGCCATTGCCGAGAAGATCTGGAAACTGCCGGAGGGGACCATTCCCGACAAGGTGGGTTTCCACGCCGTGCTGCAGGATCGCATGCTCAAAGATGGCAAGCTCAACGCCTACTGGGTGATGTGCAACAACAACATGCAGGCCGGCCCCAACATGAATACCGATCGCCTGCCTGGCTATCGCGACCCGCGCAACTTCATCGTGGTCTCCGACCCGTACCCGACCGTCACTGCTCAGGTCGCTGACCTCATTCTGCCCACCGCCATGTGGGTGGAGAAAGAGGGGGCCTACGGCAACGCCGAGCGCCGCACCCAGTTCTGGCACCAGCAGGTGAAAGCGCCGGAAGGGGCCAAGTCCGACTTGTGGCAGCTGATGGAATTCTCCAAGCGCTTCAAGGTTGAGGAAGTGTGGCCGGCTGAACTGATTGCCAAGATGCCGGAAGTGAAGGGTACAACCCTGTTCGACGTGCTCTATGCCAACGGTCAGGTCAACCAGTTCCCGAAAGAGCAGAGCAAGGGGATGCTGAACGACGAAGCCGAGCACTTCGGGTTCTACGTCCAGAAGGGCTTGTTCGAGGAGTACGCCACCTTCGGTCGCGGTCACGGCCACGATCTGGCGCCGTTCGATCAGTACCACGAAGCCCGCGGTCTGCGCTGGCCTGTGGTAGATGGCAAAGAGACCCTGTGGCGCTATCGCGAAGGGTTTGACCCCTATGTGAAAGCGGGCGAGGGGGTGCGTTTTTATGGCAAGCCCGATGGCAAGGCGGTCATCTTCGCCCTGCCGTTCGAGCCCGCCGCCGAGTCGCCCGATAAAGAGTACGATCTGTGGCTCTCCACCGGCCGCGTGCTGGAGCACTGGCACACTGGCACCATGACCCGTCGGGTACCCGAGCTTTATCGCGCCTTCCCGGATGCGGTGCTCTTCATGCACCCGGACGATGCCAAGGCTCGCGGCGTGCGTCGTGGGGAAGAGGTGATCGTCTCCTCCCGCCGTGGTGAGGTGAAGACCCGGGTCGAGACCCGTGGTCGCAACCGTCCGCCGAAAGGACTGGTCTTCATGCCCTTCTTTGATGCGAGCCAGCTGGTCAACAAGCTGACCCTGGACGCCACCGATCCGCTCTCGAAAGAGACCGATTACAAGAAGTGCGCCGTCAAGGTGATGAAGGCCTGAGGCGGGGGAGTACGAGATGAGTCGTAGTCGTCGCCAGTTTCTGGCCGACATGGCCAAGGGGGCCTGCGGTGTGGGCCTGCTTGGCGTGGGGCTCGGTGGCGTGTCCCGCCAGCAGGCACAAGCTGTGCCTGCCCAGGCGCTGCGTCCGCCCGCCGCCCTCGATGAAACAGAGTTCCTCAGCGCCTGCGTGCGTTGCGGGCTCTGCGTCGAGGCCTGCCCCTACGACACCCTCAAGCTCGCCCGGCTGTTTGACCCTGTGACCACTGGTACCCCTTATTTCAAGGCGCGTGCCGTGCCCTGCGAGATGTGTGATGACATCCCTTGTGTGGTGGCCTGTCCGAGCGGTGCGCTGGATCAGCAGATGACCGACATCGATCAGGCCCGGATGGGGGTGGCAGTGCTCATCGATCACGAGACCTGCCTCAACTATCTGGGGCTGCGCTGCGATGTCTGTTATCGGGTCTGCCCGCTGATTGACAAGGCGATCACTCTTGAGCTGCAGCATAACCAGCGTACCGGCAAACACGCCATGTTCCTGCCCACGGTACACAGCGATGTCTGTACCGGCTGTGGCAAGTGTGAGCATGCCTGCGTGCTGGAGGAGGCCGCCATCAAGGTGGTGCCACGTCAGCTCGCCAAAGGTGAGCTGGGTCATCACTACCGACTCGGCTGGGAAGAGAAGGCCAAGGCGGGGAACAAGTCGCTCATCGGCGACAGGCTCACCCTGCCCACCCGCAAACCGGAGGGGTTATGAGTCGTTATCCGGGGGAAGAGGCTCGCATCAAGCTGGGGTGGTGGCGTTCCCACCGCTTCCTGTTGCTGCGTCGGCTGAGTCAGTTCAGCGTGCTCGGGCTGTTTTTGCTGGGGCCGCTGGCGGGTATCTGGATCCTCAAGGGCAACCTCTCCAGCTCGCTGTTGCTGGAGACTGTGCCGCTGACCGATCCCCTCACGCTGTTGCAGTCGCTGATGGCGGGCCACTGGCCCATCACCACCCTCTGGTTGGGGGCTGCCATCGTGCTGGCCGGTTACTGGCTGGTCGGGGGGCGGGTGTTCTGCTCCTGGGTCTGTCCGGTCAACCTCATCACGGATGCCGCAGCCTGGCTCCGGGGGCGACTTGGATTAAAGGGCAACGGCCAGTTCAGCCGTGCGACCCGCTACTGGTTGCTGGCCATGGTGCTGGTGGTGCCAGCGGGGGTCGGGATGATGGCGTGGGAGTTGGTCAATCCGGTGTCGCTCGCCATGCGCGGTCTGCTGTTTGGCATGGGGGCGGGCTGGGTCCTGCTGGCGGCGCTATTCCTGTTCGATCTCTTCGTGGTTGAGCGGGGCTGGTGCGGTCATCTCTGTCCGGTGGGGGCCTTCTATGCCCTGGTCAACCGGGTCGGATTTATCAAGATTTCTGCCAAGGGGCGCGAGCGGTGCAACAACTGCATGGATTGTTATGCGGTCTGCCCGGAGCGTCCCATCCTGCGCGGGCCTGTTCATGGTGCCAAGCGCGGTCACGGGCCCTTGATTGCGGCTCAGGAGTGTACCAACTGTGGCCGCTGCATCGATGTCTGCGCGGAGCAAGTTTTTGAAATCACTGTAGGTTTTGCCGTCAAGGCAGAAAAAACGTCGGAGAACAAATAATGAAAAAGCTGATTGGAGCAATGCTGGCCTGCCTGATGGCGGGATCCTTGATGGCAGCGGCCCCCGAGATCACCAACAGTACCGGTGGCCTCAAGTCCGAGCGTGGCGCCACCGATCTGGTGACCGATGCCACCGCCGCTCCCCTGAAAAACTTCCGCAAGGATGGCGCGCCCTATGATCGCCAGTACATGCATCAGCCGCCGCTGATCCCCCACGACATTCGCAACTATGAGGTGGATACCAAGGTCAACAAGTGCCTGGCTTGCCACAGCTTCAAGAATGCCAGTGCCATGAAGGCCCCCAAGATCAGTCCGACTCACTTCGAGACCCGCGACGGCCTGACCCTGGGTGAAGTGTCGCCGCGTCGCTACTTCTGCCTGCAGTGCCATGTACCACAAGCGGATGCCAAGCCGCTGGTGGAAAATACCTTTAAACCGGTTGAAGCGCTGAACTGAGGAATCCATAGATGAAATTACCCGGCTTTATCCAGCGTCTGTGGACCACCTTCAAATCACCATCTAAGGCGGCTCTCTGGGTCATCCTGCTGATGGGCTTCTTCGGTGGCGTGATTTTCTGGGGTGGCTTCAACACCGCCATGGAAGCATCCAACACCGAGGCCTTCTGCACCAGCTGTCACGAGATGAAGGACAACGTGTTCGAGGAGTACCGCGACACCATCCACTACGCCAACCGCTCCGGCGTGCGGGCCAGCTGCCCGGATTGCCACGTACCGCACGAGTGGACCTACAAGATCATCCGCAAGGTTCAGGCTTCCAAGGAGCTGTGGGGCATGATCACCGGCAAGGTGGATACCCGTGAGAAGTTCGAGTCGCACCGGCGCGAGATGGCGGAGCGGGAGTGGCAGCGGATGAAAGAGACTGATTCGCGCGAGTGCCGCAACTGCCACAACTTCGAGTATATGGACTTCTCCCTGCAGGGGCAGCGTGCTGCCAAGATGCACTCTACCAATCTGGCCAGTGGTGAAAGTACCTGTATCGACTGTCACAAGGGGATTGCTCACCAGCTGCCCGACATGACCGGGGTGAAAGGGTTCTGATCCTGCGACGACAGGCCGGGTTTCCCCGGCCTGCGTTTTGTTCATATATGGGACAAGCATCAGATTTGTGTGTCTTTTAAATCCCATATCTCGTGAAACCTTTGATAGAATCAGCCCGCCGTCACACGCTTGAGCAAGTTGGTCACTCCTGTCTGCGTCCGTTTTTGCGCCCTGACAGCTGGCCTCTCATACCCCTTCTCTTCCTGCCTCGTTGACGGCCCATAGCCACAAGGAGCTGCCCGATGGGACAGAAACACAACGCATTTATTCCCCTCAAGATCGCCGTGCTGACGGTCTCCGACAGCCGCACTGCCGCCGATGACAGCTCGGGCGACTATCTGGTCTCGGCCCTTACCGACGCGGGCCATCAGCTGGCCGATCGGGCACTCTGCCCGGACAACCTGTTTCGTATCCGCGCGCGGGTGAGCGAGTGGATCGCCGATGAGGGGGTGCAGGTGGTACTGATTAACGGCGGTACCGGCTTCAATGAACAGAACCGGGTACCGGAAGCGGTCGGTGTGCTGTTCGAGCGCACCGTACAGGGTTTTGGCGAGATGTTCCGTCAACTCTCTTTTGCCGAGATTAAAGGCTCCGCCATGCAGAGCCGTGCGCTGGCGGGACTCGCCAATCGCACCCTGATCTGCTGCCTGCCCGGCTCCACCGGCGCCTGTCAGCTGGGTTGGGAGCAACTGATCCGCGATCAGCTCGATGCCCGCACCAAGCCGTGCAACTTTGTCTCCCACCTCTGAGAGCAAGTGATGAACCAGACCGATCCCAAGCAGACCCAGCCCAACCTGACGCATCTGAATCAGAGCGGCGAAGCCCATATGGTGGATGTGACCGACAAGCAGGTGACCGAGCGCGAAGCCCGTGCCGAGGCGTTTGTTGCCATGGCCCCCGAGACGCTGGCGCTGATCCTGAGCGGCCAGCATCACAAGGGTGACGTGTTCGCCACCGCCCGCATCGCCGGCATCATGGCCGCCAAGAAGACCTCTGATCTTATCCCCCTCTGTCATCCGCTGGCCTTGACCAAAGTCGAGGTGGAGATAGTGCCGCTGGCCGAGCAGAATCGGGTGCATATCCGCACCCTCTGCAAGCTCTCCGGCAAGACCGGGGTAGAGATGGAGGCGCTGACCGCCGCGTCGGTAGCGGCGTTGACCATCTACGACATGTGCAAGGCGGTGCAAAAGGACATGGTGATCGAACAGGTGCGGCTGGTAGAGAAAAAGGGCGGCAAGTCCGGCCATTTTCAGTTGGGGTCAAATAGCGGGGAACAAGCATGATCAAGGTACTTTTTTTTGCGCAAGTAAGAGAGCTGGTGGCCTGCGATGAGCTGAGCCTGCCGTGCGACTACGCCACTGCCGAACAACTGCGCGCGGCGCTCAGTGAACGCGGCGACAAGTGGGCGCTGGCGCTGGAAGCTGGCAAGCTCTTGGTCGCGGTCAATCAGACCCTGGTGTCCCTCGATACCCCCATCAATGATGGCGATGAGGTGGCCTTCTTCCCACCGGTGACCGGAGGTTGATGATGAGTGAAATAATGACTGTGGATCGCACCTCTGAGCTGTGTGGTGGCGATGAGGTGGCCTTCTTCCCTGCCCCTCCAGTAACGACCGGAGGTTAAGGATGAGCGAGGCAACCATGACCGATCGCATTCTGGTCCAGCGGGAGGATTTCTCGCTGGCGGACGAATATGCCCGCCTCGCCACCCGCCCAGACAGTGGCGCCATTGTCACTTTCGTTGGCAAGGTGCGCGACTTCAATCAGGGGGAGGAGGTGAAGGGGCTGGCCCTCGAGCACTACCCCGGTATGACCGAGAAGGCGCTGGCCGATATCGTACAGGAGGCCCGTCGCCGCTGGCCGCTGCAGGAGTGTACCCTCATTCATCGTATCGGCGAGTTGTGGCTTGGCGATCAGATCGTGCTGGTGGCGGTGAGCAGTGCCCACCGCGACGCCGCCTTTGACGCCTGTCACTTCATCATGGATTTCTTGAAAACCCGGGCGCCGTTCTGGAAAAAAGAGCTGACCGCCGAGGGGGTGCAACGCTGGGTCGAGGCGCTTGATCGCGACAACGCCGCCGCCGCCCGTTGGCAAGCCTGACCTGTTCATCACGAGGGGCGCAGGTTCAACGGGAACCACGGCCCCGCCAAGGGGCGCGGATGTGCGGGCCCCATCAGGAGAAAGGGAATGAAACCGCTGTTATCTGTTGTCATCGCCGGCGTCTGCGCCGCCACCTTGCATACCGGTGCCGTGCAGGCCGATGAAGTGAAAGTGGCCGTGGCGGCCAACTTCAAGGGCACCATAGAGCGTATCGGCAAGGAGTTCACCGCCAAGACCGGCCACACCCTGGCCATCTCGTCTGCCGCCACCGGAGTGCTCTACACCCAGATCAGTCACGGCGCACCGTTCGATCTCTTCCTCTCCGCCGATGCGGCGACCCCCGAGAAGCTGGAAAAAGAGGGCAAGGGGAGCGATCGCTTCACCTACGCCATCGGCCAGCTGGGGCTGTGGAAGAAAGGGGGGCCGGCCCCTGACGAGGCGACCCTGCGTAGCTGGAAAGGCAACCTTGCCATCGCCAATGTCCGCACAGCTCCCTATGGTGCTGCCGCCATGGCGACCCTCACCCATCTCAAGATCGATCCCAAGCAGTACCGGTTGCTGACCGGCGCCAACATCGGCCAGACCTGGCAATTTGTCGACACCGGCAATGCCGAGCTGGGCTTTGTCGCCTGGGCCAATCTGGTTGAGGCGGGCAAGACTGGTGAAGCCTGGGCAGTGCCTGCGAGCTTCTATCCCCCCATCGAGCAGCAGGGGCTGGTATTGAAGAAAGGCGCCGCGGTCGAGGCGCTGGTCGCCTGGCTCAAGGGGCCGGGTCAGGCGCAGATCAAGGCTGCTGGTTATGCCTTGCCCCAATAAGGGAATGGGCCTGATGCGATATCCTGAGTGGTCGGCCTTCGGGTCGGCCACTCTTTGCAATAAGGATGGATACCATGCCGTTGGGGGCATTTATCAACCGGGAGGTCGGCAATGAGTGAAGGGGATCTGCTGGCGGTCTGGCTCACCCTGAAGCTTGCAGCCAGTACCACAGCGATTTTGCTGTTGCTGGCTCCGCCGCTGGCCTGGTGGTTGTCGCGCAGTCAGAACCGCCTGCGGCCGCTGGTGGAGGCGCTGGTGGCGCTGCCGTTGGTGCTGCCCCCCACAGTGCTGGGGTTTTATCTGCTGCTCGCCTTCTCCCCCGAATATGGTTTCGGCGCCTGGTGGCGCGACACCTTTGGCGCCCCGCTCGCCTTCAGCTTTCTCGGCCTGCTGTTTGCCTCCATCCTCTATTCGCTGCCGTTTGTGGTGCAGCCGCTCACCTCCGCCTTCGTCAACATGGGTAACAAGGAGCTGGAGGCTGCCGCTACCTTGGGGCTCGGCCCGCTGGAGCGCTTCTTTCACATCATCTTGCCGATGACCCTGCCCAGTTTCGTGATGGCGGCAGCCCTCGGCTTTGCTCACACCCTGGGGGAGTTCGGGGTGGTGTTGATGATTGGCGGCAATATCCCGGGCGAGACCCAGGTACTCTCCATTGCCCTGTTTGATCATGTGGAGGCGATGGATTACCAGAACGCCCATATTTTGGCGGGCGGTTTGATGGCCTTCTCGCTGGTGATGTTGGTGCTGGTCTATGGCGTGTTGCAGCGCAGACAGCGGAGAGTGTTCGGATGAACCAGCCAGCTACTATTCCGCCAGTGAACGTGCCGCCCCGCCATGCCCTGAACCTCCATGCCCGGCGCGAGTTTGGCCCCTTTACCCTCCATTGCGCACTGACCCTCGAGCTGGGGGGGATCCTCGGTCTGTTTGGCCCCTCCGGCTGCGGCAAGAGCACCCTGCTGCGTATCATTGCCGGGCTCGATCGCCAAAACGGGGATCGCTTGCGGTGGCGCGATCGGGAGTATGCTCCTCTGCTGCCCGAAGCGCGCCGGATCGGACTGGTGTTTCAGGACTCGCGCCTCTTTCCCCATCTGACGGTGCTCGGCAATCTGCAACTGGCGGCCCGCAAGGGGCGAGGGCGCTGGCAGCCCGAAGCGCTGGCGGCTCGGCTCGGCTTTGCCGATCTGCTGGGGCAACCTGCCCATGCCTTGTCTGGTGGTCAACGCCAGCGGGTAGCGCTGGGGCGGGCGCTGCTGGCCGAGCCCGATCTGCTGCTGCTCGATGAACCTTTTTCTGCGCTCGATCGGCGCAGCCGCATCCATCAGGCTCATGTGCTCAAGGGGTTGCAGCAGGAGAGCGGCATCCCGATGATCTTCGTCAGCCACGCCATGGAGGAGGTGAGCCTGCTCTGCGATCAGCTGGTGCTGCTGGAAAGTGGCAGGGTCGAGGCGCAAGGCCGGCCGAGCGAGATCTTCGCCCGCACTGATCTCTCGCTCGCCAGCCGTGACGATGCCGGGGTGATGCTGGCGGCGACCCTCTCTCACTACGATGAAGAGGAGCAGATGGCGACCCTGCAGCTTGGTGAGCAGCAACTGCGGGTCACCATGACCCATGTTCCGGACGAGAGTGGCCCCTTGCAGATCAAGGTGGCGGGGCGGGATGTGGTGATTGCCACAGCCCCCATCGAGCACTCCAGTCTCTCCAACTGTCTCGTCACCCGTCTGCTGGCGGTGCGCGAGGTGCGCCCCGGCCAGACCCTGTTGCAGTTGGCGCTGGGTGAGCAGATACTGCTGGCCCGGATCACCAGCCGCTCCGCCAGGCGGCTGGCGCTGGCGCCGGAGCAGCAGATCTACGCTTATATCAAGGCGGTGAGTCTGGTCAGCGAAGGCTGATTGGGCGCCGTGCTGATAACGTGGCAGGATGGCCACGGGCAACATAACAACAAGAGATGGTTCAGGTGATGAGTCGAGAGGCAATACACTGATGCGCCGCAATCAGGTGATGAAATTCAACGGTCTTGCCCTGCGCAGTGCGGGGGAGGGCCCTTTGCTGTTGCTGCTGCATGGGCTGGGCTCCTCCAGCCTCGACTGGCAGGCGCAGATCGAACGGTTTTCCGAACAGTACCGGGTGGTGGCGCTGGACTTGCGCGGCCACGGCCAGAGCATGCAGGAGGGGCCGTTCGATGTGGCGACCCTGGCAGCCGATGTGGTGAACTGGCTCGATGCACAACCAGAACCCGCCTGGGTGGTGGGATTGTCGCTGGGGGCCATGGTAGCGCTGGAGCTGGCGCTGCAACTGCCCCACAAGGTGCAGGGGTTGGTGCTGGTCAACGGTTTTAGCGAGTTTCTGCTGGAGACCCCCAAAGAGCAGGAGCGTTACGCCCAGCGCCTCAAGTGGCTGCGCTGGTTTGGCATGCGCCCCCTCGCCTGGTGGCTGGGACGCGAGCTCTTCCCGGGCCCGGATCTCGCTCAGGTGCGCCACACCTTCCGACTGCGTTTCGTGCGCAATAAAAAGAAAACCTACAAGGCGCTGCTGGAGGCACTACCCGGCTGGTCGGTACGCGCCCGGCTCGGCGCCATCTGGCAGCCGGTGGCCATCATCTCCACCAGTCACGACTACCTGCCGCTGGCCAAACGGGTAGAGCAGTTTGCCGCCTTGCCCAACGCCACCATCCACACCCCCAACGGCCACCACGCCTGGCCCGCGGAAGATCCTTCCGGATTTAATCATTTGCTTCACCGGATTTTAGAAACCCATTAAACTTGTCGCCCTTTTACCCCGTGTATCTATTGGTTCGATCGCCTTGCCAAAGGCATAAGGCAAGGCAATCGGACCCATTTCTGATCTATTAACAGGTGTTTCCTCATGTCTGAAGTAATGAAAATGGCCATCGATGATGGCTCGACCAACGTCAAGGTGAGCTGGATTGAGAACAAGGTGCTCAAGACCATCATCTCTCCCAACTCCTTTCGCAAGGACTGGAAGAGCGCCGCATTGCGTAAAGACAAGAAGATCTACAACTACGAGATAGGTAACACCAAGTACACCTACGACGCGACTTCCGACAAGTCTCTGGCCACCACCCACGTGGAGTACCAGTATGACGATCTCAACCTGCTCTCCGTACATCATGCCCTGTTGCAGACCGGTGTGACGCCGTGCGATGTCGCCATCACCGTAACCCTGCCTATCACCGAGTTTTACAACCCGGATGATTGCCAGCGTAACGAAGAGAAGATCGAGAAGAAACGCCGCAACCTGATGCGTCCGATCACCCTTAACAAGGGCGAGCTGTTCAATATCGTCAGTGTCGAAGTGATGCCGGAGAGTCTGCCTGCTGCGCTTTCTCGTCTGATTGGTTCAGGCTGCAACGAGTTCACCAAGACGCTGGTGATCGACTGTGGCGGCACCACTCTGGATATGGGGATCATCGTCGGTGAGTTTGATGATGTCTCCGATGTCTACGGTAACAACGAGATCGGTGTCTCCATGGTGACCGACGCTACCCGCAAGGCGCTGGCCGCAGCAGACAGCGATTCGAGCTATCTGGTGGCCAACGAGTTTATCAAGCGTCGTCACGACATGAGCTTCGTACGCGATGTGGTCAACGATGAGAGCCAGATCCCCAAGATCCTCGAGAAGATGCAAAACAAGATCGACGAGCTGGGCACTCAGGTTGCGCATGAAGCGAAGAAGTTCGCCAAGAACCCGAACCGTGTCTATCTGGTCGGTGGCGGCGCATCTCTGATTTATGACGCGATCAAGGCGGCCTATCCCACCCTGGGTGACCGTGTCGAGCTGCTGGACGATGCTCAGTCCGCGCTGGCTCGTGAAATCTGCCTCTACACCACGGAAGAGGATGAAGTCTATCGCGAAGCGCCAGTGATGGCCGAGGTTGATGATGAGTAGTCAACTCAAGCGCATGACCTTCTCCATCTACATGGATCCGGGTGCGCTGGAGTCTGATCGCTATGCGGTCGGGGTATTGCAGAACTGGTATCAACGGGCGCGAAAGATCCAGGAGGGTACCGAGGAGTTCGACTTCTCCAAGAGCCGTTTCCACAAGGATATCTACCTCTCGGGCATGTTCATGTACGTGCTGGCGCCCAACCTCTGCAAAGCGATTGCCAATGCGCTGGGGCCGGAGCAGGTGAGCATGACGACCCTGCGTCATGCCTTTGCCAGCTGTGGTTTCAATCTGGGAGAGGTCGCTGGCGAGGCGCAGCCTGCCGCAGATGTGATGATCGACGAGATTGTGGCCAGACTGGCTCCACAGCTGGGACAGAGTGATACCACTTCACTGGTGGACGAGATTGTCAGCCGGCTTGGCGAGCAGCAACCCAGCGAGATGTGGGATGAACTCAGGCAGGGGCTGCCTGCCGCGCTGGATCATGACCAGCTGGCCGAAGCCATCGCTGGCAAGCTGCCATCAGCAGGGGCCGAGCAGGATCTGGCTCCCCTTGCCAGCAGTATCCAGCTGCTCTCTCGCCAACTGGAAGAGCAATCCCGGCTGATCCGCGAGCAGCACAGATTGATCCAGCGACTGGCCAGTGCCCCCGCTCGACAGAGTGTTGTCGGCACAGAGGCTGAACCTTTGATAGAGGATCTCTCGAGTCAGGTGGCCAATATGAAAAAGGTCAAAGCTAAGGGGATCTTCTGATCCCCGATACCGTTGCTAAATCGGAATACAAAAGCCGAACCACAGGGTTCGGCTTTTTTGATCCCGTTTGCGTCAAGGGTGGGAGCAGACCGGGCAGTCGGGGCGCTTGGGCAGCTTCATCTCGCGGAAGGTGCCACTCAGGCCGTCGATCATCAGCAGGCGGCCGCTGTAGCTTTTGCCCATGCCTGCCAAGAGTTTGATAGCTTCCAGTGCTTGCAGGCTGCCCACCAGCCCCACCACGGGGGCGAGCACGCCCGCCTCGACGCAGGTGAGGGCCTGCTCGCCAAACAGAGCGCTGAGGCAGGCGTAGCAGGGCTCATCTTCCTGCCAGGTGAAGCTGCAGAGCTGACCTTCGAGCCGGATGGCGGCGCCGCTGACCAACGGTACCCTGTGCTGGCGTGCCTTTTGATTCAGCAGGTTGCGAATGGCCAGGTTGTCGGTGCAATCGAGCACCAGCTGATGTCGGGGCAGCTGGGTATCGAGCAGCACCTCATCGGCCACGGCAGCGTGGGTCTCGACGTTGAGCCAGGGATTGAGGGTTCGCAGCGACTGGGCGGCAGAGTCTACTTTGTAGTGGCCAATGCGCTCATCGTTGTGCAACACCTGACGCTGCAGATTGGAGAGCTCCACCTTGTCGAAATCGACCAGGGTGAGCTGGCCAACTCCGGCTACCGCCAGATACTGGCTGGCGGCGCAGCCAAGGCCACCAGCGCCGATCACCAGCACACGGGCCTGCTTGAGCGCCTCCTGTCCCTCGAAGTCGAAGGATTTGAGGATGATCTGGCGGTTGTAACGCAGCAGTTCGGTGTCGCTCAGGATCTCGCTCACAGCAGCAACCCCCCGAATGGCTCCACGGTCACCGTCTCGCCCGCGGCAACGCGGCCCCGTTCCCGTTCAAGAACGATGTAGCAGTTGGCTCGCGACAGTGAGCTGAACACGGCGGAGTCCTGCGAGCCGGTGCTGCGCACCTCGAGGCCGTTTGGCCCCTGACTCAGGATGCCGCGCTGGAAGTCGAGTCGGCCCGGGCTCTTTTTGAGTGGCTCGGCCGCAATGGCTTGCAGCTGGAGCGGGCGCTCGAAGTGCTGGCCCGCCAGCTTGGCCAGCGCCGGTTGCACCAGCTGATCGAAGGTGACCATGGCGGAGACGGGGTTGCCCGGCAGGCCGAAGAACCAGGCGCGGGGCAGACGGCCAAAAGCAAACGGCTTGCCCGGCTTGATGGCAAGCTTCCAGAAGCCAATCTCGCCGAGCTCGTCCAGCAGTTGTTTGGTGAAATCCGCTTCCCCCACCGAGACGCCGCCGGTGGTGATGAGTACATCGGCCTCTTCGTCGGCGCGGATAAAGGCAGCGCGTAGCTGGGCCGGATCGTCGGGGATGATGCCAAGGTCGAGGCAGTCGCAGCCCATGCGCGCCAGCATGGCCCGCACGCCGTAGCGGTTGGAGTCATAGATATCGCCGTGGGCGAGCGGGGTACCGACCGGTTTGAGCTCATCGCCAGTGCTGAAGATGGCCACTTTCAGCGGTCGGCGCACCGCGACGGTAGCCACGCCGAGGGAGGCTAGCAGTGGCATCTCTCTTGGGGTGAGGCGAGTGCCGGCTGGCAGCACGCAGGCGCCCTTGCCGATATCGCTGCCGGTGCGGCGGATATTCTGGCCCGGTTCGGGTTGCGTAAGAAAAGTGATCCGATCGCCGTCGGCCTGCGTTTCTTCCTGCATCACCACCGCATCTGTGCCTGAGGGTACCGGGGCGCCGGTCATGATCCGCACGCAGTGGCCAGCGGGCCATTCGCCCTGATAGGGCTGACCGGCAAACGCTTTGCCCGCCATGATGAGCGGGGTGCCGCTGGCGAGATCCGCAAGGCGCACGGCGTAACCGTCCATGGCGGAGTTGTCGAAGGGGGGCACGGCGAGGGGAGAGGCGATGTCGCTGGCAAGAACCCGGCCAAGGGCCTCTGGCAGGGGCAACTGCTCGCTGTCGCAGCAGCAGGCGAGTTGTTCCAGCATCCCTTGCAGGGCATCGCTTAAGGGGAGTAGTCCGCTGGTATCAAATCCCATCGTCATGACCTCTTTCTATGATTGAAGGCGGGATTATCACAAAAATCCCCGGGGATGGGCAGGTTATCTCAAGGATTCTCGGGGTAATCGGCGCTGAAACGGAGTGAGATGGCCATAAAGTATGAGGTGACGCACAAGTTGACTTGAATCTTGGCGGCAATGGCCGTTTACTATGCCGCCATAACAGATGGCCGTCACATCCCGAGTGGCGACCATTACAGCGATACCGTCGGCCCTGTACGCCGCCATAACATAAGGGGTTGCTCGATGAGCGGCCCTCACAGTCCCTGAGCGTGGGAGAGAAGATAATGACAACCTTAAGTCCGGAAGCCTTGCTGGTCAGGGCTGCCCTCGAAGCCCAGGGACTGGAAACCCCCCTGGTCATCAACGAGCTGAACAGCCAGCAGAAGCGGGAGAAGATCGAAGGCCATATGCGCTCCATCATGGAGACGCTGGGGCTGGATCTGGCCGATGACAGTCTGGCCGAGACGCCGCATCGCATCGCCAAGATGTACGTCAACGAGATCTTCTCCGGCCTCGACTATTCCACCTTCCCCAAGGTGACTGTGATCGAGAACAAGATGCAGGTGGACGAGATGATCATGGTGCGGGACATCAGCCTCACCAGCACCTGCGAACACCACTTCGTCACCATCGACGGCATGGCCCATGTGGCCTATATCCCCCGGGGCAAGGTGATTGGCCTGTCGAAGATCAACCGCATCGTGCAGTTCTTCGCCCGCCGTCCCCAGGTGCAGGAGCGGCTCACCCAGCAGATCCTGCTGGCGCTGCAGACCCTGCTCGGTACCAAGGATGTGGCCATCAGCATCAAGGCGACCCACTACTGCGTCAAGGCGCGCGGAGTGATGGACTCCACCTCCTATACCACCACCACCTCCCTCGGCGGGGTGTTCAAGACCCAGCCCGATACCCGGGCCGAATTTCTGGGCGGCCTGCGCGGATAAGATGGCGGTTGTTTTGTAACCGCCACGCTGAATAAACGAGACGCCAGCAGCTATTGCTGGCGTTTTTCATTGGTCCCGGATGAGAGTGCCGGCCTGCAACGGCTTGACCCGCGCGGCTTGCCTTATGCAAACGTTATGCATTTTTTCGATTTATTCATCTGAGCGGTATATTTAATCGAGCACGATAAACCTCTCGTTTTCACCTTACAAAAAGTAACCGGACAGACTCTTTCCGAACCATCACAATCCGGTTACTCTAGCGCCCCCTCACGGCTCTCGCTGCCGCTCATGGAATTCAGAGATATTCATCAAGGTTGGATGGTGCGCCACTGAACAGGTGGCCAGATAGTTCATGCCAGGAGGGCGTGAACCGGACGAGTGCTACGAATTTAACGACCACCAGGATATCCCATGAATACCAGTACCATGACCATAGGTAAAAAACTCACCGCCGGCTTTGCCGTGCTCGGTTTGATGGTCGCCTTTATCGGCGGTTTTGCCCTTGTCCAGTTTGGCAACATGAATGATGTTGCCATCCGGTTTACCGACAGCATCTTGCCAGCGGTCAATCGCACCAGCGCGATCGGGGATTCTCTCGGTGAGTTGCGTCGTTATGAGCTGGGTTATTTCGTGGTGGCTGCCGAGCCGCTGAAAAGGGCTGAATATCGGAATATTGCCAGTCAACAGCTTAACTCGATCGCGCAGCAGCTGATTGCCCATGACAAGACGATCTGGCCTGAGGATGTGGCGGAGCGCCGTACCTTCGATACGGTGAAATCTGACTGGGATCGTTACGTCGCCCTGCACCAGCGAGTCAAACAGCTGCAAGACAGCGATCAGCTTGCCGAAGCCCAACGCATCTTCCTTGAGGAGGGGGTTCCCCTTTACACCGCGCTGAGCAAGTCAGTGGCCTCCCTTATCCAGATTAACCATGGTTATGCGTCTGAATCCCGCAGCGACATTGTCGACTCTTATCAATCCGCCAATCTGAGTGTCACCATCGCGCTGGTGCTCGGTTTGATCCTGGTGGTGGTGCTCTCAGTGGTACTGACTCGCCAGATCCGCGACCCGCTGATCATGCTGGCCCGTCAGGCCCAGCGTATTGCCAATGGCGATCTGGGTCAGGGCGAACTGCAGCAGTGGATCCGTGACAGCCGCTTCAACCGTGATGAACTGGGTCAGCTGGGCTCCGCCATCAACCGGATGCAGGGCTCCCTCTCTGATCTGGTGAGCGAGATCGCCGGCTCCGTGAGCCAACTCAGCAGCGCAGTGGAGGAGGTGAGCGCCATCTCCAGCCAGTCAGCCAGCGGCATGGCCATCCAGCAGAACGAAGTCTCCCAGGTGGCGACCGCCATGAACGAGATGCAGTCCACCGTCAATGAAGTGGCCCGCAACACCACGGATGCCATGAGCGCCGCCAAGGATGCCTCCCGCACCTCTGCTGCCGGCAGCGAAGTGGTTCGCAGCTCCATCGCCAGCATCGAAGAGGTGTCGGTCAAGATTGAACAGGCGGGCACAGTGGTGCAGCAGCTGGAGGCCGACAGCGCCAACATCAGCGTGGTGCTGGATGTGATCCGCGATATCGCCGGTCAGACCAACCTGCTGGCCCTTAACGCAGCCATCGAAGCGGCCCGTGCCGGTGAGCAGGGCCGTGGTTTTGCGGTCGTTGCGGATGAAGTGCGTTCATTGGCCCAGCGTACCCAGGACTCCACCGCCGAGATCAGCAAGATGATCGAACTCTTGCAGAGCCGCGCCGCCGAGGCGGGCAACGCCATGCAGCTGAGTCGTCACCAGATGCAGGAGAGCGTCGGTCTGGCGCGGGATGCCGGTACCAGTATCGAGACCATCAACGGTGCCGTGGTGCGCATCACCGACATGAACACCTTGATCGCCACCGCCACCGAAGAGCAGAACGCGGTGACCGAAGAGCTCAACCGCAGCATCGTCAACATTCACAATGCCGCTGACGAGAATGCCCAGGGCGCTCATCAGATCGCCCAAGCTTGTGTCGAGTTGAGCAAGCTGGCCAACACCCTGCACCATATGACCCAACGCTTCACCCTCTAAGGGTTGATGCATGGATAACAGAAGGCCCCGCAATTGTCGGGGCCTTGTTGTTTCTGGCTGGTTTGTTGAGCGTAGGGTCGATTAGCGAAGCGTAATCGGCCGACGCCAGCCCCTCACTGATCTTTAGCTAAGTCCAATGATCTCGCCATCTTCATCAATATCGATATGGCGATAGGCAGGCAGACTACCCAGCCCCGGCATGGTCATGATGGGGCCCGCCAGCGCATAGACGAACCCGGCACCGGCGCAGAGCTTCACCTCGTCGATGGGCACCTCGAAATCGGTCGGCACCCCTTTGAGGGCTGGGTCGTGGCTGATGGAGAGCGGCGTCTTGGCCACGCAGATAGGCAAGTGATCCCATCCTTCGGCGGAGAGCTGTGCCAGCTGCTGGCGCGCTTTGTCGGAGAGCTGCACTCCGCGGCCGCCGTAGCCGCACTCCACCAGGGTCGCCAGCTTGGCGTCGAGGCTCGCCTCGTCGGGGTAGAGCAGTTTCACCTTACCGGGTTGCTCGCAGGCGGCGACCACGGCGCGGGCCAGCTCGCTGGCACCGGCACCACCCTGAGTGAAGGCGTTGGAGATGGCTGCGCCACAGGCACCGGCTTGCTGCGCTTCATGGGCCAGCAGCGCCAGTTCGGCCTCGCTGTCGGTGGGGAAGCGGTTGATGGCGACCACCACCGGCACCCCGTAGCGGCGGGCGTTCCGGATATGCCAGGCGAGGTTGGCGCAGCCCTGCTTGAGGGTCGGCAGATCTTCCCCCTGCAGGCTGGCTGGTAGCGGCTGGCCCGGGCGAATATCCAGCAGACCGCTGTTGGCCTTGAGGCCGCGCACCGTGGCCACCAGCACCACGCAGGCGGGGGTAATACCGGATTGGCGGCTCTTGATGTTGAAGAACTTCTCCAGCCCCATGTCGGAGCCAAAACCCGCTTCGGTCACCACATAGTCGGTCAGACCAAGGGCGATGCGATCGGCGATCACCGAGGAGTTGCCGTGGGCAATATTGGCAAAGGGGCCGGCGTGCACCAGCACCGGCGTCTGCTCGGTGGTCTGCATCAGGGTCGGCTGTAGCGCGTCCTTGAGTAGCACCGTCATGGCGCCCGCTACTTCCAACTGTTCGGCAGTAATGGGCTTGCCGTGAATATCGCGGGCCAGCTGGATGCGGCCGATGCGCTGGCGCAGGTCTTTCAGATCGCTCGCCAGCGCCAGAATGGCCATCAGCTCGGAGGCGGCGGTGATGACGAAGCGATCGCTGCGCTCCACACCATCGGCAGCGCCCCCCTGTCCAATCGTGAGGTGGCGCAGGGCGCGGTCATTCATGTCGAGGGTGCGTGGCCAGAGAATGTTGTCAGCATCGATATTGAGCCGCGGCAGGCCGGTTTTGGCGCTGAACTGGTCGCCGAGTTTGCGCTCATGGAACAGGCGGGCATCGAGGGCTGCAGCCGCCAGATTGTGGGCTGCCGTTAGGGCGTGAAAATCGCCGGTGAGGTGGAGGTTCATCTCCTCCATCGGCACCACCTGAGCGTGGCCGCCACCGGCAGCGCCCCCCTTGACCCCGAATACCGGGCCGAGGCTCGGCTGGCGGATAGTGGCGATGCTGGGCTGGCCGATATGGTTGAGCCCCATGGAGAGGCCAAGGGTGGTCACCGTTTTCCCTTCACCGAGCGGGGTAGGGGTGATGGCGCTCACCAGTACCAGCTTGCCGCTCTGTGTGGGCTGAGACGTGAGCAGGTCGAGGCTGAGTTTGCCTTTGTAGTGGCCATGAGGGCTGAGCAGGTGCTGGGGGATGGCGAGGCGTTCGGCCAGCGCGTGAATGGAGAGACGGGGGGACTGGCGGGAGATCTCGATATCGCTTAGCATCAGCACCTCGTTGGCATATCGGGGTAAAATATGCGGCGCAGTCTAGTGGAATATAACGGGTAATCCAATGACGAAAACGATTTTATTTGGTGAGGGTGAGGTTCGTCAGAATCCTGTTCTGTTGGATCTCAACGAACTCTATCATCCCCCCAAGCAGCCGATGACGGCGCTGGGGATTGTCAGCGCGCTGGTGCCGCTGTTCGGTTTCGGCTGGCAGGCGATGACCCAGGACCCCGAAACCCAGCTGCGCCACGAGATCCGCAAACGGGTCAACAAGCACAAGACCGACGAGGCAAACCTCATTCTGATCCTGCAGCTGGCCGCCATGTTTGACTGCCCCGAGCTTGAGGTGGCGCTCCCCTATGCCCTGAGTGAGCAGCAGTTGTCGGTTGTCCGCACCCGACTGCCACGCTGGCAGTTGCACCCCGAGCAGGAGCGTCTGCTAGCCAAGCTCACCCCTGTTGCCGCATCCACCACCGCACCCGACCAGCGTTAGGTTTCAAGCCGGGTCAGCAGGCCGGACAGTCAGGCCGTACCCTCAGCTCTGGCAATCATGCCAGCTTATCCCACTGCTGTGGGGCGAGATAGCGCTCCTGCACGAACTCGATAAAGCAGCGCACCTTGGCCGAGACGAAGCGACGGTGCGGATAGACCGCATAAAGTCCCACATCTCCCTTGTCCCACTCCGGCAGCAGGCTGACCAGCTGTCCTGACCGCAGGGCCTCCCCCACGATAAAGGTGGGCTGCAATATGATGCCCTGATCATCACAAGCGGCGCGGGTCAGCGCCACCCCGTTGTTGGCCCGCAGCGGCCCCTGTGGCCGGATGCTCTGCTGCTCGCTTCCCCGTTTGAAGTGCCACTCCGGCTGGGTCAGGGTGTAGATCAGACAGTCGTGCTGCTTGAGATCCTCGGGTTTTTCCGGTCTGCCCTTGCGTGCCAGATAGGCGGGGCTGGCGCAGAGTTCGACCCGAATGGTGGCAAGTTGGCGCGCCACCAGCGAGGAGTCGCTGAGGTGGCCGATCCGCAGCGCCAGATCGAACCCCTCTTCCACCAGCGCTACCCGCCGGTCGCTGTACTCGATATCGAGCTTGAGATCGGGAAAGCGCTGGCGAAACAGCGGCAGGGCGGGGGAGAGGTGCAGATAGCCAAAATCCATCGGCACCGAGAGCTTGAGGGTGCCGTTCGGCTGCTGGTTGTGGTGGGTCAGCTGGCTGTGGGTCTCTTCCAGCTCCGCCAGCAGGGCGAGGGAGCGCTGGTAGTAGAACTGGCCCGCTTCGGTGGGATTGACCTGACGGGTGGTGCGCGACAGCAGCCGGGTGGCGAGGGACTCCTCCAGCTGTTGCATTAGTTTGGAGGCCATGGCGACCGAGATGCCGAGCTGGTTGGCGGCCTTGGTAAAGCTCTGGCACTCCACCACCTTGATAAAGGTGCGCATGGCGGCGATCTGGTCCATTTTCCATCCTCAGTAAATAATGAATTTAATAAATCACTGATTATTCATCTTCAGAACGAGGTTAGCATTTTAACCACTGATGTGAACCCCAAGATGAAGGAACGAACGGATGAAAATGACCAAGGCTCTGCTGGCCTCCTGCCTGTTTATGGCGACCCCTCTGATGGCGGCGGATTACGATGTGGATGCGGCGCACACCACAGTGCAGTTCAAGGTGGGTCACCTGGGATTCTCCGAGCTGGTGGGTCGCTTCAACACCTTCAGCGGCACCTTCAGCATGGATGACGCCAACCCGGCGGCCGCCAAGGCGAGCTTTGAAGTGGATGCCGCCAGCGTCGATTCCAACCACGAGGCCCGCGACAAGCACCTGCGCAGTCCTGACTTCCTCGACGTGAAGCAGTATCCCAAGATGACCTTCGTCAGCTCCGCTTACGAGGGCACCAAGGATAAAGGCGTGCTGAAAGGGACCCTGACCCTGCACGGTGTCTCCAAGGAAGTGGCCTTCGATCTGGTCAAAATTGGCGAGGGCAAGGATCCCTGGGGCGGCTACCGCAGCGGTTTCAACGCATCCACCACCATCAAGCGCAGTGACTTTGGCGTGAGCTACATGCTGCCCGGCATTCCGGACGAGATGAACATCAACCTGTTTGTCGAAGGCGTGCGCAAGTAATGGGCGCAGAACTTCTGCTGCAAACCCTGGCGGCTCCTCTGGGAGCCGCGTTGCTATCGTGGCGCTGGCCGCGAATGGGGTATCTGTGGGGCGCGCTGGCGCTCTGGCTGGTGGGATCCTGGCTCGGCGGCCTCTATGGCATGCCGGAAAAGGCGTGGCAGTGGTTGCCGCTGACCCTGCTGGTGCCCGCCATTGGGGCTCAGGTGAGCGACCTGCGCGGTTCGCTGCTGCTCTTTGCCGTGTTCAGTGCGCTGGTGTGGTGGCAGGGATTGGCATCGGTATTGGCGAGCGAACCCGGGATCTGGCTGGCACTGCTGCCCGCCATCCTCTGGTTTGGCTGGAGCACCTTGCGCAGTGACAGCCGCGAGGGGCTCGGGTTTGCCCTCGGCTTTATCTGGCTGGCGCTGGTGATCGGCATCGATGGCAGTCTGCTGATTGCCCAGCTGGCCGGTGCTCTGGCCGCTTTCGCCGGTTTTCGCGCCCTGCTCGCCACCTTTGTTGGCATCAAGGTAGCACCCGCCGGTCTGGCGCTGGCCCTCGCCTTCGTCCAGATGCTGGCCTGGCAATATGTGGAGGTGCCGCTGGTGGTGTTGCTGCCGGTCTGGTTGCTGCCGCTGCTGGAGTGGGCGTTGTGTGACAAACCGTGGCCAGTGCGTTGGGGTGGGCTGATATTGCTTGCTGCCGCGGGAACCGGGCTCAGCCTGTGGTGGGTGTGGCCTGCTGCTTCTTTGTACTGATTTTTGCATGAAAAACAGGCAATTACAGTCATTTTTGCATACTCGCTCATACTCTTGGCAGATAATGATTGAGCCCCATATGTGTTTCAGATAAAAAGGATTTTCATTTTATTTGGACACACACAGAACCCGGCCGCGCCGGGTTCTGTTTGCCTGCTTTGCGGCACATAAGGAGGCCACAGTTGCGCAGTCAAGGATCTGAGCATCTGTTTTTTCGCCATTTCACCGGACAGGGACGTATCGATGGTCTCTGCATTCTGCTGGTCACTCATCTGCTTCCCGATCGCCCCCGTTTTATCGACGCTCTCGGTCAGATTGGACGGATTGGCGCCATTTTACCCAAACCGAAATCGGTACACGGCCCGACCCTGGAGTGGGTATCACAACACTATCCGGTGCTGCCCCTCAACCGGCGCTGGACCAATGAACCCGACAGCATCATCCAGCAGATTGCACCGCTGGTGGCCCCCCACGAGCGGTTGCTGATCCTCGATATCGGCGGTTACTTTGCCAAAACTCAGGTGATCTTGAGCGAGTACTTCGGCCCCCGTTTCCTCGGGGTGGTGGAGATGACCGAAAACGGCCACCAGCGCTATGAGCAGGAGGTGCTGGCGACCCCGGTGGTGTCGGTGGCACGCAGTCCCCTCAAGCAGGCCGAGGATATCCAGATTGGTTTGAGCGTGGTCTACTCCGCGGAGTCGCTGGCTCGTAATCTCAACCGTACCTTCAACGTCTGCGAAGCCGTGCTGTTTGGCTATGGCAAGGTGGGGCGCAGCATCGCCCGCGACCTGCGCTGTCGCAACCTCCATCTCGGGCTGGTGGAGACCGATGTGCTGCGACAGGTCGAAGCGCTCTCTCACGGTTTTCGCCTGATCACCAAGGCTGAAGCCTTGAACCGCGCCGAGCTGGTGATCTGCTCTACCGGCAACGGCTCGCTGGATTTGGCGGATCTGCAGGCGCTGCGCCCCGGCACCATGGTGGCCTCGGTCACCTCGGCCGACGACGAGTTTGCCTTCTCGCTGGCCCAGTTGCCGTGGCCGAGCGAAGAGGTGTGCCCCCATGTGCTGGCCCTTAACCGGCCGGATGGTACCCAGATCTACCTGCTCAACCGTGGCGAGGCGGTCAACTTCGTCCATGGCGCCGTGATTGGTGAATATGTCTATCTGGTGCTGGCGGAGATCATGGAAGGGATCCGGATGCTGGCGGCAGGCCCTCTTGCACCCGGCCTGTTCGAGCTGCCAGAATCGGCGATGCGTACCATTGCCCGCCATTGGCTGGCCGATTTTCATGGGGTTGATCAGCACTGATTTGACCAAACCGGGATCGGCCATTGGGCGGCAGTACGCCACTTCCCGCCATTGTCGCTTTTTTATGGAGTCACTCATGACCGAGTCTGAAACCCTGATCAGCAAACCCCGCATCGAAATCCGCTACTGCACCCTCTGTCGCTGGATGCTGCGCGCCGCCTGGCTGGCGCAGGAGCTGCTCTCCACCTTCGACAGCGATCTGGGGGAGGTGGCGCTGGTGCCGGCCAGCAAGGGGGAGTTCCGCATTCTGGTGAGCGGGGTGCAGGTGTGGGATCGGGTGGTCGATGACGGCTTCCCCGAGGCCAAGGAGATTAAGCAGCGGGTGCGTGACGTCATCGCCCCTGAGCGGGATCTCGGCCACTCGGATCGCAAGGCGGCCGAGTAACGCCAGATGGGCCGAGCGCCTCGAAAAGGTGCTGAGCATGAGAGCGAAAGGAGAGGGAGGCGATGGCCTCTCTCTCCTTTTTTGCATTTGGCTGTTTGCCTGGCTCCAGCAGGGTTATAAGCGCGGTTCGGCCTGATGGCTGCCGATATAGCGGGCCCGCTTGTGGGACTTGATGCGGCTCACATCGACCCACACCAGCCCGTCGATGCAGTGGTTGAAGTCGGGGTCGATGCCAAAATCCATAAACTGGACGCCGCCCGGCTCGCACAGCTCGGAATACTGCTTGTAGAGGGTAGGGATGGCGCAGCCCAAATTGTCGAGGCGGGCCTTGAGAGCTTTGAGATCGGCGCCGTAATCCACCCCCTCGAACAGAGGTTGCGTCTCGGGGTAGGGACGGCGGGAGGGGGCCAGCGCCAGCTCGGGGGCAAAGTGCTGGCGGTAGAAGCTCACCAGCAGATCCTTGGCCGCCGGCGGCAGGCTGCCGGAGAGCGACACCGGGCCAAACAGGTAGCGGTAGCGGGGATAGCGGGCCAGATAGGCTCCGATGCCGAACCAGAGATAATCGAGCCCCCGCTTGCCCCAGTAGGCGGGCTGGATAAAGCTGCGGCCAAGCTCGATGGCCTGCTCCAGCCGGGGCAGTAACTTATCCTCGAAGCCGAACAGGGTATGGCTGTAGAGACCATCCTTCCCCTTGCTGGCCAGCAGCTCCGCCACCGGGGCAAAGCGGTAGGCGCCGATAATGTCGAGCCGGGCCGGATCCCAGAGGATCAGGTGGTGATAGTCGTTGTCAAAGCCATCGAGGTCCCGCCGTTTGCCAGATCCTTCCCCTACTGCGCGAAATGCGATCTCCCGCAGTCGCCCCAGCTCGCGCAGGATCACCGAGTGGCTCAGTTCGTGGCGGCGGTAGAGGTAGATCCCCTGACCATCCGGGGTGGTGCCGAGCTGTTCGCAGCTTTCGATGGCCTGTTTGAGCTGGCGGCGATCCTCCGGCAGGGCGATGGGGGCCTCGGTCTGCAGCCGTCCCGCCTTGCCACGGCCAATCCGGTAGAGGTGGTTGCGCACCAGCCGCGCCGCCGTCTTGGCGGGTAGATCCTGAAAACTGCCGAGCGGAATGCGCGCCCCTATGGTCACCGGTAGGGTCTGCCCCTGCTGGCGAAACAGCTGGCGTACCAGCAACAGGGCGGAGGCGGGCTTGTTGAGCCAGGAGGCGAGATAGAACCAGAGGCTGTTGCGCCCTCCCAGATGGATGGGCACCAGCGGGGTGCGGGTGCGCTGGGCCAGTTTGATAAAGCCTGCCTGCCAGGGGCCATCTTTCACCCCCTTGAGGCCAAGCCGGGATACTTCGCCTGCGGGGAAGATCACCAGCGCCCCTTCATGGGCGAGGTGCTCGTTCATGGCGAGGATGGCCTGTCGATCGGTCTTGCCCTCCATATTGTCCACCGGCAATAGCAAAGGGCGCAGCGGAGCGAGCTGGGCCAGCAACTGGTTGGCGACGATCTTCACATCGGGGCGGATGCGACCGAGCAGTTGCAGCAGCGCTAGTCCATCCAGCGAGCCGATGGGATGGTTGGCAACAAGAATGACTCGGCCGCTGGCGGGAATATGCTCCAGTTGCGCCTCGCTGACCCGATAGTCGAAATCGAGCTGGGTCAGCGCCTGCTCGACAAAGTCGAGGCCGCGCAGGTGCGGGTAGCGGGTGGCAAAGTCGGCAAAGGCACGTTCGTTGAGCAGCCAGCCCAGCAGCCGCTTGAACAACGGGGTAAGCAGGGGGTAGCAAAGCAGGCGGGGGAAGTGCTGGGTCAGCAGGGTATCGATAGTGAACATCTGGAGGGCTCCGGCGATCCGTTGCTCCCAGCATGATGTGGCACTGTTCCCGCGACATGTCAGCGGGATGACAGTTTGATGGCAGCGGCAGCCAGTAGCTCCTGAGCGACCCTCCCCGGTTTACCTTTCTTGATGGGTGATGGCCAGATAGCAAGGGGGGGCCGGTTGACCGGCTCCCCCCTTTTGCCCTGGTAATGATAGCGACCCGATTAACCGCGCCAGGCTGCGGTGAGGCGCACCAACTCCACCAGGGTGGCGACCGATTTCTCCATGGATTGCAGCGGGATGAACTCGTGCTTGCCGTGGAAGTTGTGGCCACCGGTGAAGAGGTTGGGGCAGGGCAGGCCCATAAAGGAGAGACGGGCGCCATCTGTACCGCCGCGAATGGGTTTGATCTTCGGCACCACGTCGGCGGCCTCCATGGCGGCCTTGGCCAGCTCGACGATATGCATGTGTGGCTCAATCTGACTGCGCATGTTGCGATAGCTGTCGGTCAGGGTCAGCTCGATGCGCGCCTTGGGATGCCCGGCCTGCATGGCGGCTACCCGGCTCTCCATCAAGGCTTTGCGCTCGGCGAAACGCTGGTCGTCAAAGTCGCGGATGATGTAGTGCAGGCTGCTCTCCTCCACGGTGCCGCTCATCTGGGCCAGATGGAAGAAGCCCTCATACCCGTCGGTGCACTCCGGGGTCTGCTCGGCAGGCATGGCGGCGTGGAAGCGGGCGGCCAGGGTCTGGCTGTTGATCATGCTGCCCTTGGCGGTGCCGGGGTGGACGTTATTGCCGATAAAACGCACCGTGGCGCTGGCGGCGTTGAAGTTTTCATACTCCAGCTCGCCCAGTTCGCCGCCATCCACGGTATAGGCCCACCTGGCCGGGAATCTCTCCAGCGGGAACAGGTTGGCGCCACGGCCAATCTCTTCATCCGGGGTAAAGCCGACCCAGATATCGCCGCGCGGGATCTCGGGGTGGGCCTGCAGGTGGTCGATGGCAGTGAGGATCTCGGCGATACCCGCCTTGTCGTCGGCGCCAAGCAAGGTGGTGCCGTCGGTGGTGATGAGGTCCTGACCCAGATAGTTTTTCAGGAAGCGGTAGTCACGGATGGCGAGCACCTCGTCACCCTTGCCAAGGCAGATGTCGCCGCCCTGATAGTTTTCGATGATTTGCGGTACTACGTGCTCCGCCTCGTAGTCGGCGGTGTCCATGTGGGCAATCAGGCCGATAGCGGGGGCGTCCGGCTGGTTGCCCGGCAGGCAGCCGGTGAGGTAGCCGTGTTCATCCAGGGTGACCTGGCTAAGCCCCAGCGCCTTCATCTCTTCTTGCAGGGCACGGGCAAAGATCAGCTGGCCTTCGCTGCTGGGGCAGGCTGGATTGGTCTCATCGGAGCGGGTATGAAAAGTTACGTAACGCAGAAAACGCTCAAGCAGGGTATCCATTAGTCAGCCTCTAACCGATTGTGAGCGGTCATTGTGGCCAATCCGTGCGGGGCACTCATTGCGTCAGCGCAGGTTTTTCCCATTTTTTGACGCAAGGGAAGAGCGGCGAATGTGCGGCGCGCGGGGCAACGTCCGGGAGGGAGATCGCATAAAATTTGCATTTATTACGATATTTAGGCGCTGGCGGTGGCGACCAAATTTCCCTCAGCGACCGCACAGCAAGGCGTCAGCCCAATCATGGCGTTTTCACACACTTTTCAAGAGGAAACCGGACTGTCGCATAACCTGCGCCATCCCAGAGCCCGCCTGCCCGCCAGCAAGATTTGATCGACTTATTAAAAGGGGATTTTGAACACTATTTTTTATTGTCACTGCCCGCGGTAAGTGTGTACACTCCGCGCCGATCCAAGGGTAACCCTGAAGCAGGCAGAGCCGCCAGAAACCCGACCGATCATACGCCTATAGGGCGAGGCACGCAGAAACGACAGACACTGCTGGGGAATGGTTTCTTTAATACCGGTTAGGCTCCGGTATCAGGGAGAACAACAGACTCTCATCCTTCATTTGACCGAGTGGGCCACCGGCTCATCATCTTCCCTTGTCATGGGCGGTCACTGACGGTGAGGTGGGCTGTGGTTGTTGTCGTCTATCAACACGCATGCGTGCTGGCGCCTTCGCTTCTCTTCCTTGGAACCCTCTCCTTCTGTCGGGATCGCTGCCGAATGATGAACTGACGGCGTGGCTGATGTCGTCTGTCATCAAAGTACCGCGGCGCCACGGCATAGTGGCACCGCATACCGTTGAGCTTGATGTAAAGCCACCAGCCCCACATCAAGACTCGTTACTTCCCCAAGATCCACCAGGCAGCCTCTGGCTTGCCGCGATGTGCAAAGGGTTGGTTTGGGTGGCTGCGTCTCGTGATGGCAGCGCTCGCCGTACTCTGCACTAGATGGTCTGGATGTGATTGAGGGTAACGAAGGCGACTTTGGGTCGCTCATTTGCGAGGCATAGCCCATGACTAACTGGTCCAGCAAGGACTCCTTGAAGGTCTACAACGTTCCCTACTGGGGTGCGGGTTTTTTCAATATCAATGACGCCGGTCATGTGACCGTCGCCCCCGACAAATCACGCCCTGACGCGCATATCGTGCTCTCTGACGCCATCGAACAGTTGCGTCAGTCCGGGCTGACCACCCCCGTGTTGCTGCGCTTCCCCGACATTCTCAAGAGTCGGGTCGATGCGCTGTTCAACGCCTTTGGTCAGGCCATCGAGAAGTCAGGCTATGAAGGGGACTACCTCTGCGTTTATCCGATCAAGGTAAACCAGCAGCGTCGTGTCATCGAGACCATCAGCCAGTCCTACAGCGACAAGCCCCGGCTTGGCCTGGAAGCTGGTTCCAAACCGGAACTGCTGGCCGTGCTGTCCCATCACCATGAGCAAGGCTCGGTGATCGTCTGCAACGGTTACAAAGACCGCGAATATATCCGCCACGCCCTCCTGGGCAACCTGATGGGCCACAAGGTCTACATCGTGGTGGAGAAGCCCTCCGAGCTGGAAATGGTGCTGGACGAGTCAGCTCGTCTCAACATCAAGCCCAACATCGGGGTGCGTGCCAAGCTCGCTTCCACCGGCTCCGGCATGTGGGAATCGAGCGGTGGCTCCATGTCCAAATTTGGTCTCTCCGCCTCCCAGATCCTGGCGCTGATCGAACGTCTGCGCGGGCTGGGCAAGCTGGATTGCCTGCAACTGCTGCACTTCCATCTGGGCTCCCAGATCGCCAATATCCGCGACATTCAGGGCGGCATCCGCGAATGCGGCCGTTTCTACGCCGAACTGCGTCGCCTCGGTGCCAACATCGAAGTCGTGGACGTCGGTGGCGGCCTGGGTGTGGACTACGAGGGAACCCGTTCCCAGAGCCACTGCTCCGCCAACTACAGCCTCTCCGAGTACGCCAACAACGTGGTATGGGGCATCGGCGATGTCTGCCGCGAGTTCGATCTGCCGCACCCGACCATCATCAGCGAGTCTGGCCGTGCCCTGACCGCCCACCACGCCGTGCTGGTCACCAATATCATTGGTGCCGAAGGGGTGGAGATGAACGACATCAGCGCGCCGGACGAAGATGCACCGACCATTCTGCAGAACATGTGGAAAGGCTGGCTGGATCTGCGCAGCGAAGATCCCTCCCTGCTGGAGATCTTCCATGACTCGGTGGCAGATCTGGGTGACGTGAATACCCAGTACACCATGGGCCTTTTGAACCTTGAACAGCGTGCCTGGGCCGAGATGCTGCACCAGAACACCTGTCTGGCACTCAAAGAGATGCTCAACCCGGTCAACCGTAACCACCGTGCGCTGGCTGACGAGCTGAGTGAAAAGCTGGCGGACAAGTGCTTTGCCAACTTCTCCCTGTTCCAGTCCCTGCCGGATGCCTGGGGTATCGGTCAGGTATTCCCGGTGATGCCGCTGGCTGGTCTCGATCGTCCGCTTAGCCGTCGCGGTATCCTGATGGATATCACCTGTGACTCCGACGGTCAGGTCGAGCACTATGTCGACGGTCTGGGGGTCGAGAGCACCCTGCCAATGCCGGTCTACGGCGAGCACGAAGAGTGCCACGTCGGCTTCTTCCTGGTCGGTGCCTATCAGGAGATCCTCGGCGATCTGCACAACCTGTTCGGTGACACCCACTGCGCGGAAGTGTGGCTGGACGAAGAGGGCAAGATGGACATTCGCAACGTGGTGCGCGGCGACACCGTCGACCAGCTGCTGCGTTACGTCAACATCGACCCGTCCGTGATCCGCGAAAACTACCAGCGGATCGCTGCTCACCCGGCGCTGGACGATGCCACTCGCAAAGCCCTGCTCGACGAGCTGGAGCTGGGCCTGCAAGGCTACGCCTATCTGGAAGACGAATAAGCCTTTTGGCTTGCCCCTCGCTTTGGTGGGGTGATGAAAAAACGGCGCCTGCGGGCGCCGTTTTTGTTGTGGAACGCCCGCAATGCTGTCGCGGGGCTTTCCCCATCTTCATTCGGATAGCAATGGGCCACTCCGGGCCGTGCAGGCCACAGATCCGGCAGATATCTGCGGTTGTCAGCCGCTTCTCTTGATCTGCATCAAGTGTGATCCGCGGCGGTTACTTTACGGTCAGAAGTGATGTTGTGGAGATGTAACAAAAGGATGTGAATATGGAACTGGAAAGGGATCCGAGGTGCTATACCGACGTCTGCATCAATGGTAAGTGGTATCACTACGACCACTGCAGCACCAATGTCTACATGTTGATGGGGGGCGCGGCCCCTTGTCTGCAGCTTGCTTATGAGCCGAGCAGCGAAGAGGAGCTTATCGAGATGCTCCAGCAGCTGGGGCGCTTCTGACTTACCGAATTGATGTCTTGCCATATGGCCATCGGGCGCGTTGCCACGATGGCCACCACTTTTCACCGCTGTGCCTAATCTCAGCGGTTTTTATTGCCCAATAACCCCTTGCCAATCTCCAGCATGGCGACGGCTGCGGCGTAGCTGCTATCGGACTTGCCTATCTCATCCGCCACGTAGAGAAAATTGGATTGGTACTTCTCGACGGCCTCCCGTGGACTGGTCGCGTCAATAAAGTCCTCCTCCACCTCGAATCCTTGGGTCAGCAGTGCCGCCTTTTCACTCAGAAAAGTCGGAGATGCCATGTCGATAAAGGTGTATTGCTGCCGATTGGATGCCGGAATGGTAAAAAACTGGTATCTGGCCATGGGTAAATCCTCGCTTGAAGCGGGTGATAGATGACGTGACGCTGGTTTTAATCTGTGGTTCGCAGGCAGCTTGGTTTCCCTCGACATCATCGAGAGTGCGTGTCGGGAATGCCGCATTTTGTTTTCGTTCGAGACTACTTTGTTGGCGTTTGCCCGGCAAGTGGGAGCAGCGATTTTCTGGATGATCCGAGCAACCGAGATGTTGTGGGCAGGGGCGAGACCGGGATAATGCCGGGCTCACGTTGAGCCCGGCTTGTCAGCGCTCTGTCACAGCACGAAGCTCTGTACCATGGCACGCAGCTGTTCGGTGAGCTGGTGGATCTGGCGGGCGGCATCGCGGGCGGTGTTGGCCACTTGCAGCGCCTCGTCACTGCCATCCGAGATGCGCACCACGTTGCGTTCGATCTCGTTGACCACGGCGCCCTGCTGCTCGATGGCGCTGGCGATGATGGCGTTGGTATCGACCATTCGATCCACCTTCTCGGTGATGGCGCCAAAAGCCTGTTTTGCCTCCTGCGCCAGCCCGACCCCTTCCTGCGCTTCATGGCTGGCCGCTGACATGGCGGTGACCGAGGCGCGGGCACCGGATTGCAGCTGTTCAATCATCTGCTGGATCTCGACGGTAGCCCCCTGGGTGCGGTTGGCAAGAGACCGCACCTCGTCAGCCACCACCGCAAAGCCGCGACCCTGCTCACCGGCCCGGGCCGCTTCGATGGCAGCGTTGAGGGCCAGCAGGTTGGTCTGCTCGGCGATGCTGCGGATCACGCTGATGACGCCGCCAATCTGGCTGCACTGCTGTTCCAGCTGGCCTATGGTGTCGGCGGTACGCAGCACCTCGCGGTTGATATGGTCGATTGCCTTGATGGTGCGTTCCACCACATCCTCGCCCTGACCGACCACGTTCTGCGCCTCCTGGGTCATGCGGGCGGCTTGCAGGGCGTTGCCCGCCATGTCTTGTGAGGTGGCGGCCAGCTCCTTGATGGCGGTAGCGACCTGATGGGTCTCCCCTTGCTGATCGGCAATGACCTCCTGCGAGCGGCAGGTGCGCGCTTCGATCTCGGTAGCGCTCTCCACCACGGTGACGCCATTTTCCCGCACTCGCAACATCAGGGTGCGCAGGGTCTCCAGGGTCACGTTGTAATCCCGGCTGATGGCGGCCAGCTCGTCCTGACCGACGATTTCGATATGCTGGCTGAGATCCTGGGCGTTGACCCGGGCGGCAATATCACGCACCCGCCCTACGGTGTCGCGCAGGGAGAGATAGGCACCGATCATCAGGTAGAGGTAGAGCAGCAAGCTGGCGGTCAGCGGCGCGGTGATCCACCAGAAGTGGCGTTGGTTGGCGGTCAGCCGCTGATGTAAGTCGGCCTCCAGCCGCTGGCGTACCTGGCCTGCCACTGCGGTGATGGCCTCGTCCATCTTATCCCCCAGTGCCTGCACCTCCTTGGTGGAGAGCTGCGCCAGCTGATCCTTCATCATCTTGTTTTCCATGGTCTCGACCCCCTGACGCACCAGCTGTATCAGAGCATCGGTCTGCTGACCCAGCTCGGCGCGGTAGGCCGGTTCCATCTGGTAGAGCAGGGTCAGATCGGCCTCCAGCTCCTGCAGGGTGGCGCTGATGAGGTCGAGACGAAAACGCAGGCCGCTGTAGCCCTCGGCCTGAAACAGGCCGAAATCGGCGATGGTGGCGGCGCGATCTCGCACCTGAGCCAGCAGGTCGCGCAGCTGCGGCAACCGCTCGCTGGCGAGGATCACCATGTAGTAGGTACCGAGCGCCGGATCCTGGATCAGGCTGCTACTGGCGGTAATGTGCTTGTAGAGGTGGCGCACCTCGGTCAGCAGCTTGTCGTGGCGCAGGTTGCTCTGCTCCACTTCCAGCTTGCCTGCTTCACTCTGCAGGGCGGCCCAGCTCTGCTGGATCACCTCAAAGGAGGGGTTGTTCTGGCGGGTGTCGGCAAAGGCTTGCAGGCTCTGATCAACGGCTTGTGCGGCTGCATTGACCTGATCATCACCGACCGGATCCACTTCATAGGCGTGACGGGTCACCAGATTGCGATGGGTGAGCAGGGCTTGCTCGATAGCGGGCACGGGGGCGAGATTGACCACTCCCGCCAGCTCGCGGTTGGCCTGGACGTTGTCATCCTGCAGCCGCCCCAGCAGATTGGTCATGCTGTACGCCAGTGGCAGCAACATCAGGCAGGACCAGAGCAGGAATTTGTATTTGAAGGAGAGCTGATTGCCCAGCCGGATGGCGGGGTTGAAAATCCATTTCATGTTAAGCCTCGATACCTGAGTGCGGGCGTGAGTCGTGTTGACTGAATAGTACTCCGAGCGGCCTCCCTTGGGTGATGGCCGGTTGCAAGTTGTGATCCCCTTGGCTTTTTACTTCCGGGCGGGGCGCCGTCAGCCGAGCCAATAGAAAACGGGCCACCCGAAGGTGACCCGTGGTCGATAAGGGGATATCCGCCTGCAACCGTCAGTTGAACGCCAGGAAGGGCGAGACACAGAGCAGTAGGCCGGTGACGATGATGATGTAGAGGGAGGTGCCCTTGTACTTGTGCAGCGCCGGCACCTGATAGACCAGATAAGCCGGGATTAGGCAACCCACCATGCCGAAGATGGGGCTGCAGATGGAGGTGAAGCTCAGTACCGGTGCGTTGAGCACGATGGCCCCCCAGGAGAGCATGACGGTAAACACCATGATGCCCTTACCCACCAATCCTTTGTTGATGCGGTTTTCCGGCAGCACCCGGCGCAGCAGGTTCATTGCCAGCCCCTGACAGGCTTCACGGAAACCGAGGTAAACGCCGAAGTAGGCGGTCATTACCGCAAAGATGTTGAGGGTGAGGCTCAGGAGCTTGAGGGTCTGGCCGGGCATCCCCTGGGCTACCATGGCCAGTGCGGAGATATTCTCTTCGGAGGCTTTGACCGCCTGATCGTGACCCATGGCCAGGGTGAAGGAGACCGCGTAGAAGAACACCACCACGAACAGGATGCCGAAGGCGATATTCATGGCGCGCATCGCCTTGAAGCGGGCCACTTCCAGCGACTTTTCCCGCGAGCGGTAGGAGATCACCATGGGGCTCAGGCTCTGGATAAAGAGGATGGAGGTGAGGGTAAAGGGCAGCATGATGATGGCATCCTTCATCCAGTCACCGGCAGCGGGCATGGCGGTGATGTTGGCCGCATCCCACTTGTCCACCATCATCAGGCCGAGCACGGCCACTACGCTGATCTTGGTCAGCACCATAAAGGTGGAGATCTTGAACAGCAGGTTTTCGCCGCGCGAGGCCAGTGCCACCAGACCGCAGATCAGCACCAGACCGTAGAGCGGGTTTTCGGAGAGCAGGCCGTCGGTGACGCCGAAGCTCTGCAGGAAGGAGGCGCTGTCATTGGTGATGGCGGTGGAGTAGACGAAGACCCAGATCACCAGCATCACGAAGTAGAGCGCGCCGAGCAGCACACCCCAGTTCTTGCCAAGGTAGCCGGTGATGACGCTGGGGTAATCCTTGCACTCCGGCGAGGTGGCCAAGGTGTTGATAAAGAGGCGCTGGAACATGTACATGGCGGGGTAGCCGATCACCGCCGAGAGCAGAAAGACCCACAAGCCCATCAGACCCACCTGTACCGGCAGGAAGACGATCCCTGCACCGATGGCCATGCCGATGCTCATGATGATCCAGCCCCAGTCGGTGCTGTCGAAGCGAACCGCTTCTTTCCATTCCAGCGTGCCCATCACGGGGCTGGCGAGTGTAGTGCTATGCGCGTCCATTAAAACCTTCTTTTTTGTAGGGATGTGGGAAAGCGGCGCAAATATAGTTGAATGAAACTGTCATAAACAATGCCCATAAGAGTACTTTTGTTCAAATCAGGATGGTGATCACGGTTTATATTGAGGCCGAAAGGTGCCTTTAAACGCCATTTTTGTATCTTTTTGTTGAATGGATAAAATAAAAAGCAAATAATGTTGAACGGAATGAGATTCATGATTGCAAAAAAAATTGCACAAACAGGAGTGGCTATATGAAACGCATCATCACAGCAGCAGCGGCACCTGACGCTATCGGTCCCTACAGCCACGGCACTGCCTATGGCGACCTTATCTTTACCTCCGGTCAGTTGCCGGTCTGCAAGCAGCAGGGTGGTGTGGTGGAAGGGGGCATTGCCGCCCAGACCCGCCAGTCACTGGAAAACCTGAAATCCGTGCTGGAAGCCGCTGGCGGCTCGCTGGATACCGTGCTCAAAACCACCTGCTACCTCGCCGAGATCAGCGATTTTGCCGCGTTCAACGAGGTCTATAAAGCCTATTTCCAGAAAGATTGTCCGGCGCGCAGCTGCTTCGCAGTGAAGGATCTGCCGATGGGCGTCAAGGTTGAAGTGGAAGCGATCGCCCATATCGCTCGTTAATGCTGATAAAAAGGTTCAAGTGATGAAACAAGCGTGGCAGCAGTATCTGCAGATTATTCAACAGGTTGTCAAACCAGCGCTGGGTTGTACCGAGCCAATCGCCGCCGCCTATGCCGCGGCTGTCGCCGTCCGGCAACTGGGCTGTGAGCCCGGTCGCCTCGAGGTTGCGGTGTCGGACAATCTCTATAAAAACTCGATGGGTGTCTATGTGCCGGGGACCGGCAAGATCGGTCTGGCCATTGCGGCCGCGGCCGGTGCCATCGGCGGCAACGCCGACGCCGGGCTGGAGGTGCTGGCCGCGATCCAGCCAGAACAGGTGGATCGTGCCCAGCAGCTGATCGATGCCGGCAAGGTGCAGGTGAGCCGCACCGCCGCCCCCGAGTTTATCTTCTGCCGCGTGACCGTTTATGGCACTGATGACAAGGGTGAAGAACACAGCGCCGAAGTGACCCTGTGCGGCGGTCATACCCGCATCGTCGAGCAGCGCCGCGATGGCGAGGTGACCTTCACCGCCGATCAGAGCCAGGGCGGTGCCACCGGCTCCATCTGCGACGGGGTAGATATCAGCATCGCCGCCATCTACGAGTTCGCCACCCAGGTGAAGTTCGAGCAGATCAGGTTCATCCTCAAAGCCTCGGAGCTCAACGGCAAGCTCTCTGCCGAGGGGATGAACAACCCCTATGGCCTCGAGATTGGGCGCACCATGCAGCAGAACATCAATGCTGGTCTTATCGGCGAGGATGTGATGAACCGCATCGTGATGATGACGGCGGCCGCCTCCGATGCCCGCATGGGGGGCGCGACCCTGCCAGCCATGAGCAACTTTGGCAGCGGCAACCAGGGCATTGCCGCCACCATTCCGGTGATGGTGATTGCCGAGCGCTTTGCGGCCAGCGAAGAGCAGCTGGCTCGCGCCCTCATCATGAGCCATCTGGGCGCTATCTATATCAAGTCCCACTATCCGCCGCTGTCGGCCTTCTGTGGCAATACCGTGACCAGCGCGGCCGCCTCCATGGCCATGGTCTATCTGGCGGGCGGCAGCTTCGAGCAATCCTGCTTCGCCATCCAGAACGTGCTGAGCGACAGTGCCGGTATGGTATGTGACGGGGCGAAGGCTTCCTGCGCCATGAAGGTGAGTACCTCCTCCGGCGCGGCGGTGCGCGGCTTCCTGATGGCTCTCAACAGCCACTCGGTGTCGGGGCAGGGGATCGTCGCCGGCGACGTGGATCAGACCATCCGCAACGTCGGTCAGATGGTGAAGGAGGGCATGTCTGCCACAGACAGCACCATTATTGATATCATGTCCGCCTGATGTCCCTGTCGGTTGCTGCCCGGCGCCCATTGTCCGGCAGCAACCCTTGCAAGAAGGTCCCATTGTGAAGCTGCAAGAGTTGAGTCCGAGCGATTTTGAGATCCTCAAGTCGATGGAGAACATAGTGGACGGCATCGCCGCCATGTATGGCCAGCACACCGAAGTGCTGCTCCACAGTCTGGATGCGCGCAATCCCTCGATCGTCAAGATTGCCAACGGCCATATCACCGGCCGCAGTGTCGGCGCCCCCATCACCAACCTGGCGATGATGAAGCTCAAGAGCGGGCAGGATATCTCCAGCCCCTACATGACCAAGTGTGCCACCGGCAAGACGCTGCGCTCCATCACGACCGTGATCCGCAACGGGGAGCACAGGGCCATCGGGTTGCTCTGCATTAACAGCGACATGGATGCCCCGCTGCAATCCGTGCTACGGACCATGATGCCGGAGTGCATGCATCCCCACGAGAGCCATGCCACCCCGGAGGTGTTCGCCCGCAACATCGACGAAGCGCTCAACAGCACTATCGACACCGTCAGTGCCGAGGTGCGTGGCAACGAGGCGGTGCCCCCGTCCCAGAAGACACGGGTCATCGTCAACCAGCTGCACGATATGGGGATCTTCGAGTTAAAAGACAGTGCCCAGATTGCGGCGCGCCAGCTCGGGATTTCGGTCCACTCTATCTACCGCTATCTGCGGGAGATCAAGAAGGGCTGAGCCGGTTTAATCTGGCCAAATTGGCAGCAAACGGGTCAGCCCTGACCCGTTTTTTACGCCCGTTTTAGCCTCTCTGTTTGGGCCATCCCCCAGGCTCATCTGCTATCATCTCCCCCCTTTGTTTTTCTATCTCTCTGAACGTGCTGGAGAAATCATGTCTCGACTCATCTATCTGCTGCGCCATGGCCAGACCCGCTTCAATGCCGAGCAGCGTCTGCAGGGGCGTTGCAACTCCGATCTGACCGACAAGGGTGAGGCGCAAGCTATTGCCATGGGGCGGCGGCTTGCCGACGAGTTGGCGGATCCCGCCCGCTGGACCGTCTATGCCAGCCCGCTCGGGCGTGCCCGTCAGACTGCGCTGCTGGTGTGCGAGCAGTTGGGGCTGGCGGCGGATCGCATCGTCTGGGACGATCGCTTGATGGAGCTGGGGATGGGGGAGTGGGAGAGCTGCCAGATCCCGGCGCTGCGTCTTGCCCACCCCGAGCTCGATACCGGCAAAGGGGACTGGTATCTGCAGGCACCGGGGGCCGAGAGCTTCGAGAGCATTCAGCGCCGGGCACACCAGTGGTTGCAGGATCCTGCCATCGCCGAGCGGGCCATCGTCATCTCCCACGGTCTGTTCGGTGCCATGTTGCGCGGCGTCTATGCCGATCTCGACTATGAGGCGACCTGGTCACTGGAGTTGCCCCAAGATGCCTTCTATAAGCTGCAGGATGGCCACATCACTCGCATTGCTTGCTAGTTTCGTGGACGTTGCCGCCATCAGTTCATGGACGATGCAGGCTGCAACACGCTACGGATTTTGCTTTGCGAAGATTAGACATCAACGAAATGATGAATAGACTCAAAAAGCGCATTATCAATAAGGGCATTAGCCCTTCTTCTGCGGTGATGTGTTTAAGGTCTGGTTTTGCGAACAGGTTGCAACTTGCATTGCACTATGGTGCACAGACCGCGCTTTTTAATGAGGTAAGCGGGTGATTGTATTGAAATGAGTGGTCGCGTGATGCTTGGTGTATCAATTGCATATTAAACGACCAGTGGCCTGAGTATGAGGACGACACCATGAAAGGGATCTCGGTTCGTAGCAAATTATTGATGCTGGTTGTGGTACCGCTGTTTTGTATGATTTTGCTGTGCACTCTCTCCCTTTGGGGGATGCGCCTGATGAATCAGGCTGCCCATCAGGTGAATGAAGAGGAGGTGCAGCAGTTATCCGAACTGAAGCTGATTTCAGACTTGTATGCGGTCAGTGTCGTTGATGCGATCAATAAAGCGCATGTTGGATTAATCACCCGTGAAGAGGCAAAACGTTCCGTTACTGAAGCGCAGTTAAAAGCCGCAACGGAATGGAAGCGTTACATGGCCCAGAAGATGTCTGCGGAAGAGCGGGCGATTGCGGAGTCTGCCCAGGTATTGATGAACAAAGCCGACATTACACTGGATGGTATTAAGAGTGATCTTTCATTAAAAGCTCCTCTTGATAAGGCAATTCATCAGTTATACAGCACGGTTGATCCTTTTAATGAGGAGCTGGGCAAGCTGGTTGAACTCCAGCTGAGATTTGCAGATGAGCATGTTGGTACCCTGGAAAGTCTGGCCGTTGATTTCTCATTTGCCTTCCTCTCCATCACCGGGATTGCCCTGTTCGCTTTATCCGTGCTGGGGATCTGGATTTTTCGCGGGATCAGTCAACCGCTCACCGCTTTGCGCAGAGCGCTTTACAAATTGCAGCATGAGCAGGATTTGACCGTCACCGTCCCCGTCATTCGGGAAGATGAATTGGGGCAAGTCGCACGGGCGCTGAATGATATGGTTAGCCATTTCCGCAGATTGATTGGCGAAATGGATGACGTGGCCGAACAGTTATCGACAGGCGCCGATGCACTGAACGAGCTGGGGCTAACCAGTGCAGAGCAAATGGCCCAGCAGCGTCTGGAGACAGATCAGAGCGCTGCGGCGATGAATGAGATGAGCGCAACGGTTAACGAAATCGCCCAGAATACAAATAGTGCTGCAATTGCCGCCCGTCAGGCTGAAAACAAGGCGGAAGAGGGGCAAGCGGTTGTCAAGGAGACCATTGGGAATATGGCTCTGCTCTCTGGTCAATTGCAAAATACATCCACTGTGCTGCAAAACCTGGCCATCGAAAGCAATAACATTACCCAAGTGATGGGGGTTATTCGCTCGATTGCCGAACAAACCAATTTACTGGCACTGAATGCGGCAATTGAAGCCGCCAGAGCTGGTGAGCAGGGGCGTGGCTTCGCTGTTGTGGCTGATGAAGTCCGGGTACTTGCTCAGCGCACCCAAAACTCTACCGGAGAAATCCAGAACACCGTCAATCGCCTGCAACAGAATGCAACTATGGCTGTTGATAGTATGAATATCGGATTATCTGAAGTGGAGAAGACGAATACCCTGATGCTGACCTGCGGCGTCTCTTTGGAAGAAATTGTGAGTGCCGTGGATGATCTGAATAATCTCAATGTGCAGGTCGCCGCTGCAGCCGAAGAGCAAAGCAAAGTCACCGAAGAGATGACGCGCAGCATGGTCAATATTGCCGATATCGCAGTACATACCTCGGACTCGGCAGCCCATGTATCGGCCAAGTGTCAGCGTCTTGATGAGATGGCCAAGTCAATGAGAACACAGATTAATCATTTTAAATGGCGATCACATGCCGCTTGATATAGTTCGATGACATTACCCCCAGGCCCCGAGAGTTCGGGGCCTTTTTGTATCATGTTGGTCGTACTGCACCTGTGTTGAAACATGTCATCGGTTTCCATAGATATGGGAAGATTCATTACCGGACTGATGAAGTGAGGCTTTCCGAAAAAATGTGCATTTTTGACGGCAGCTGTCACCCTGAATGGCCATTTTTGCCGCAGTTCAACACATCAGAGCACCTTATCGCGGCAAGATGAGGTATCTTATGCCCCGATTTCATCCATTAAACGGATCCGAGACCCCATATGATCATCAAACCCAAGGTTCGCGGCTTTATCTGCACCACCACTCATCCGGTCGGTTGTGAAGCCAATGTTCGTCGCCAGATCGCTTATACCAAGGCCAAGGGCACCATCGAGAATGGTCCCAAAAAGGTGCTGGTGATCGGCGCTTCCACCGGTTATGGCCTGGCCTCCCGGATTGCGGCTGCCTTCGGTAGCGGCGCCGCCACCCTCGGCGTCTTCTTTGAAAAAGCGGGCACCGAGTCCAAGACCGGTACCGCTGGCTGGTACAACTCTGCCGCCTTCGACAAGGCAGCTAAAGAGGCGGGCCTCTACGCCAAGAGCGTCAACGGCGATGCCTTCTCCAACGAGTGCCGCGCCAAGGTGATCGAGCTTATCAAGCAGGATCTGGGTCAGATTGATCTGGTTGTCTACTCCCTGGCCTCTCCGGTGCGCAAGATGCCGGAAACCGGCGAAGTGGTGCGCTCTGCCCTCAAACCGATCGGTGAGGTCTACACCACCACCGCCATCGATACCAACAAGGATCAGATCATCACCGCCACCGTCGAGCCGGCGAACGAGGAAGAGATCCAGAACACCATCACTGTGATGGGCGGTCAGGATTGGGAGCTGTGGATGGCTGCCCTGCGTGATGCCGGCGTGCTGGCTGACGGCGCCAAGTCCGTGGCCTACTCCTACATCGGTACCGATCTGACCTGGCCAATCTACTGGCATGGCACTCTGGGCCGCGCCAAGGAAGATCTGGACCGCGCCGCTGCAGCCATCCGTGGCGATCTGGCTGCCAAGGGCGGCACCGCTCACGTGGCCGTGCTGAAATCCGTGGTGACTCAAGCCTCCTCTGCCATTCCGGTGATGCCGCTCTATATCTCCATGGCTTTCAAGATCATGAAGGAGAAGGGCATTCACGAGGGCTGTATGGAGCAGGTGGATCGCATGATGCGCACCCGTCTCTACGCGTCCGACATGGCGCTGGACGATCAGGCTCGCATCCGCATGGATGACTGGGAACTGCGCGAAGATGTTCAGCAGACCTGCCGTGACCTGTGGCCGTCCATCACCAGCGAAAACCTCTCCGAATTGACCGATTACACCGGCTACAAGCAGGAGTTCCTGCGCCTGTTCGGTTTCGGTCTGGATGAGGTCGATTATGATGCGGATGTAAATCCGGACGTGAAATTCGACGTGGTCGAGCTCTGAGTCTGACTCAAGTGAAAACGGGGCCCCACGGGGCCCTGTTTTTTTGGCAAAAATCCCGCTAATTTGCGGAATTTTATTATCAGCGATCACCTTTTTCCCATATCAAACCCGCTAGTCTTGCGCTGATCGGATCACAGACGGCATTGCCGAGGTACGGAAGCTATGACCACTCCAAACGAGGCGCCCAAGAAGCGCCAACTCCCCACAGTTTATACCCTGCTTTTCATCATCATCGCGCTGATGGCCGCCCTCACCTGGGTGCTGCCAGCGGGCAAATATGACTATGTCACCGCCAAGACCCAGCAGCCGGTGGCGGCAGCGGCCGTGGCCGATTACAGCGGCGACGAGCGGCTGTTGCCGGTGCCTGGGAGCTACACCGAGTTACCCGCCCACCCGCAAGGGGTATTCGAGGTGCTCAAGGCGCCCATCCAGGGTTTTCACAAGGCGGCCGATGTGGCGCTGTTCGTGCTCATCATCGGCGGTTTTCTCGCGGTGACCATGCAGAGCGGTGCGCTTGATGCCGGGGTTGGGGCCATTGTGCGTGGCTTTGCCGGGCGTGAGCGGTTGCTAATTCCTGTGTTGATCGCCCTGTTTGCCCTCGGCGGCTCCACCTTCGGCATGGCGGAAGAGACGGTTGCCTTCTGGGCGCTGATCGTGCCGGTGATGATGGCGGCGGGCTTCGATCGCATGGTGGCGGCGGGCATTATCCTGCTCGGCTCCGGGGTCGGGGTGCTCGCCTCCACCGTTAACCCGTTTGCTACCGGTATTGCCTCCGGTTTTGCCGGCATTCCCATCGGTGAGGGGATTGGCCTGCGGGTCATCCAGTGGCTGCTGCTGGTGATCTTCGCCTCTTGGTTCGTGATGCGTTATGCCAAGCAGGTGCAGCAGGACAAGTCCCGCTCCGTGCTGGCCGATATCGTCTATGACGACGAGTTCTCCCAGATGAAGAGCGGCAACCTCGCCTTCACCGGCAAGCAGAAGCTCACCATGCTGGTCTTCTTCGGCACCTTCCTGCTGATGATCTATGCGGTGGTGCCCTGGTCGGATTTGGGGATCGACGTGCTGCCCACCTTTGGCTGGTGGTTTGACGAGCTCTCGACCCTGTTCTTCAGTGCCTCCATCCTGATTGCGCTGATCAACCGGATGCCGGAGTCCAACTATGTGGCGACTTTCCTGAGCGGCGCTCGGGATCTTATCGGGGTGGCACTGGTGGTTGCGGTGGCGCGCGGCATCTATGTGGTGATGGAGCAGGGCGTCATCATCGACACCATTTTGCATTGGGCTGAAGGGCTGGTGACCGGACTATCCTCGTCGGTCTTCATCCTGATGGCCTATCTGGTGCACATCATCCTGAGCTTCTTCATCCCCTCCACCTCGGGGCTGGCGACCGTCTCCATGCCGCTGATGGGGCCGCTGGCTGACTTCTCCGGCATCTCCCGGGATTTGGTGATCACCGCCTATCAGTCCGCCTCCGGCTGGATCAACCTGTTCGCCCCCACCGCCGCCCATCTGGTGGCCGGTCTGGCACTCGCCAAGATCCCCTACGATCGCTTTGTGCGCTGGGTGCTGCCCTTTATCATCGGCGTAGCCCTCATCACCATGGCGGTGCTGGTGGCCGGTGCCCTGCTGCACGGCTGATGGCACGGATAAAACCACAGATAACAAAAAGGCTCCCGCGGGAGCCTTTTTCATGAGCTTTGCTTACTGCTTGTAGCCCTTGAGGAAGCGGGCGAGGCGGCCGATGGCATCTTCCAGCTCCTCTTCGCGGGGCAGGAACACCAGCCGGAAGTGATCCGGTGCCGGCCAGTTGAAGCCGGTGCCCTGTACCAGCAGCAGCTTCTCTTGCTGCAGCAGGTCGAACACCATCTTCTGATCGTCGCGGATGTCATACACCTTGGGATCAAGGCGCGGGAACATGTAGAGCGCCCCCTTGGGTTTGACGCAGGAGACCCCGGGGATCTCGTTCAAGAGCTCCCACGCCTTGTCCCGCTGCTTGCGCAGGCGGCCGCCCGGCAGGATCAGCTCGTTGATGCTCTGGTAGCCGCCAAGCGCAGTCTGGATGGCGTGCTGCATCGGCACGTTGGCGCACAGTCGCATGGAGGCCAGCATCTCCAGCCCTTCAATGTAACCGCGGGCACGGCCCTTGGGACCGGTGATGACCATCCAGCCCTGACGGAAGCCGCAGGCACGGTAGGCCTTGGAGAGGCCGTTGAAGGTCACCACCATCACATCGTCACACAGGGTGCAGACGCTGGTGTGGGAGATATCGTCGTAGAGGATCTTGTCGTAGATCTCGTCGGCGAAAATGATGAGGTTGTGCTGGCGGGCGATCTCGATCACCTCCAGCAGGAACTCGCTGCCGTAGACTGCACCGGTCGGATTGTTGGGGTTGATCAGCACCAGGCCGCGGGTGCGCGGGGTAATGCGGGCGCGGATATCGTCGAGATCCGGGTACCAGTCAGCCCCTTCGTCGCAGCGATAGTGCACCGCATGGCCACCGGAGAGAGTGACGGCGGCGGTCCAGAGCGGGTAGTCGGGGGAGGGCACCAGCATCTCGTCGCCATTGTTGAGCAGCGCCTGCATCGCCATCACGATCAGCTCGCTGGCGCCATTGCCAATGTAGATGTCGTCGATATCGACCTTGCGCATCCCTTTTTGCTGGTAGTACTGCATCACCGCTTTACGGGCAGAGAAGAGCCCCTTGGAGTCGCAGTAGCCCTGGCTCAGCGGCATGTTGAGGATCACATCCTTGATGATCTCTTCCGGCGCATCAAAGCCGAACGGGGCCGGGTTGCCGATGTTGAGCTTGAGAATGCGGTGGCCTTCGTCTTCGAGACGGCGAGCCTCTTTATGCACCGGGCCGCGGATGTCATAGCAGACATCGTCGAGCTTGTGCGACTTGTCGATTGTGAACATGGTGACAGTGATTCCTTCCCCACAGGGACGCGTTGGCGAAAAAGGCGATTTTTAGTATCAAATTTCTTTTCCCCTATTCTTCACAGAATTGAATGCTAGAACAATCCTCTTTTTAGAAGAATTCCCTGATTTTTAGCCCTAAAACAGGGTTGCTAGAACGTTAAATTCAGCACAATCTTTGGTGCTAACCAAGGTTAACTAGTGAAACATGGGGAACGAATTAACAATGCTGCCTGACTGTGTTGCAATATCCGGATCCTGTGGCACGATTGGCTTGTGTAAAAAATCGTCTTCGTCCCCCTTTTCGATGAGTTGAATGGCACCCATGGTGTCATCTTTATGTGGTTCGCTCATCGGCGTTCACTTCTGTGAGGTTTTCCCATGCAAGCACCCGTTCCAGGCCGCTATCGTCACTTCAAGGGGGGTTACTATCAAGTGCTTGCCCTGGCTCTGCACACTGAAACCCGGGAGCAGCTGGTCATTTATCAATCCGAGCAGGATGGTCAGGTCTATGCCCGCCCCGTCGCCATGTTTATGGAGTGGATTGAGCATCAGGGGCAGGTTGTCAGCCGTTTTGCCCCTGCAGGAGACTGACCACGCCTCCGTTTTTATCGTTCAAGGGATGAGCACTCGAGCTAAACGGTGTCACAAGTTGTCGCATGACGCCCTTGGGTATGAGATGTGCAGCCAGCTACCTTAATGATAAATCCCTTATCTAATCAACTAATTGTGACGAATGTCACATTGAGTGAGCCCCGCCTGCCGGGTTCGCAATCTGGACTCACACTCCCATAATGCTGCGCTTGTTCAAGCATGGGCCCTTCTCGGGTCTTGTTCGGTGTTATCTCAAATGGGAGAAATAATGTGAAACCTGTTGCTGCTGAGTTTATGGGCACTTTCTGGCTGGTATTGGGCGGGTGCGGCAGTGCCGTGCTGGCTGCGGCCTTCCCTCACGTCGGAATTGGTCTGCTGGGGGTCTCGCTGGCTTTCGGTCTGACCGTGCTGACCATGGCGTTTGCCATCGGCCATATCTCCGGTTGCCACCTCAATCCGGCCGTGACCGTCGGTCTGTGGGCGGGTGGCCGTTTTCCGGTATCCGGTGTACTGCCGTATATCGTGGCGCAAGTGTTGGGTGGCATTGCCGCCGCTGCCGTGCTTTACGTGATTGCCAGCGGTCAGGCCGGGTTTGATCTCTCTGCCGGTTTTGCTTCCAACGGCTACGGTGAGCACTCTCCGGGTGGTTATAGCCTGACTGCCGCACTGGTGTGTGAAGTGGTGATGACCGGTTTCTTCCTGTTCGTCATCATGGGCGCCACCGATAGCCGTGCGCCTGCCGGTTTCGCGCCGATCGCCATCGGTCTGTGCCTGACCCTGATCCACCTCGTCAGCATTCCGGTGACCAATACCTCGGTCAACCCGGCCCGCAGTACCGGTGTTGCGCTGTTTGTCGGTGACTGGGCCATCAGCCAGCTGTGGCTGTTCTGGGTTGCCCCGATTGTCGGTGCCATTCTGGGTGCGCTGGCTTATCGCCTGGTGGCGACTGAGCAGAAGTAATCATTTGCGAAACAAAGTGTGGTATCGACACGCCTGCGGGCGTGTTTTTTGTTTCTGGAGGGGCAAGAAAAGAGCATTAACTGAGGCTAACCTCAGAGCCCTTTGGCCTGCAGCATCTCTTTGTAGCGCAGGTGAAGGAGCTGGACGCGCTCCACATAGGCACGGGTTTCCGCATAGGGCGGGATACCGCCATGTTTTTGTACGGCGCCCGCGCCGGCGTTGTAGGCCGCGGTCGCCAGCGCCACGTTGCCGTCATACTGCTTGAGCAGTCCCGCCAGGTATTTCACCCCGCCGAAGATATTCTGCTCCGCCAGCAAGGCATTGCCGACCCCCAGCTCCCGCGCTGTGGCGGGCATCAGCTGGGTCAGGCCCATCGCCCCCTTGCGGGAGACCGCCAGCGGATTGAAAGCGGATTCCGCATGGATCAGCGCCCGGATCAGCGCAGGCTCAACCTGATAGATTTTGGCGGCCGCCTTGATGGTGCTGGCATAGTCATAGAGAAACAGCCCTGTGGTCTGCCAGTTGACGCTGGATTTGGGGTCGCAGGCGAAGCAGTCGTTGAACAGCAGCAGCTCGTAATGGCCCTGTTCGGGCGCCATGTCGGAGTAGCGTACCACCCCGTTCTGTTGCACCGATTTATAGACCTGGATCTGCTTCTTGCCGTTGGTGGCGACTGCTGTCGTTTGAGCGGTGTCGGGTTGTGGGACGGGAGTGGCATCTTTGACCGGACGCAAGGGGGAGGGAGCTGCGGTCAGGAAGATCACCTCCGCGGGAGGGGGAGTCTGACTCCATCCGCTCAGGGGGATCAACAACATATGGCCTGCCAGCATCCATGCTTTCAACCCTGATACTCCTTCTTGTGATGACCATGTTGAGTAAAGCATCATGACGAGGGCAGAACAAGCGGCCAACAGGGGGCAAATGATCCGATTCGGTGACCGGGATCAAAGTATCCGCCGCAATAAAGGATTGTCATCATAAAGCACGGTTTTGGCCGTCAGGCGGTGGGTCATGGCCTCTTCCACCGGGTAAGCAAGCTGCCCATGACGTCCGCTTTTTTGTTGACGAAAGGCATGCTATCGTGCTGGCGTCATGTGGTCGGATTAGCGCACCGTATCTGGCACTAATAACTGATTATCAAAGGATTTGTCTGTGACAAGCAAGCTGGCGATGGAACTCACTTTCGAAGAGTACTGCGACGCCGACCTCTCCCTTATCAGGGACTATTACGAGACGACGTTTTCCCACTATGTGCCGGATCTGGCCGAGCGGATCTTTGTCGTACGTGATGCTCACTGGCTGGTGGGGGCGGTTCGGTTGCGGGACGAGGAGGAGTTTTACCATCTGTGCGGCTTTCGCCTGTTGCCCCACTACCAGTCGCTGGGATTGGGGTCACGGCTGCTGCAGCACGCCTGTCACGGTCTGTTGGACAAACCTGTGGTCTGTCAGGCGCTGCCCTTCGAGAAGCCTTTCTATCTCAAGGCCGGGTTTGCCGATATGCCCCTCAATCAATTGAGCGGGTCGCTTTTCTCCCTCTACGAGCGGCAACAGCAGCAGGGGTATCAGGTGGAGCTGTTGGTACGGGATACCACCCAGCCCCTCCTGAATTGAGCGATTTAGCGAGGTTTGGTCAGCAGGTGGATCTTGCCCGGTGACAGCTCCAGCCCCAGCAGATTCTCCTTCAGCCAGGCCTGATCCGGGTCCTTGTCATTGAGTTTGTAGACCGGCTTGGTCTCGAGTCGCTTCTCCATGCTCTGCAGCAGCATGTTGAGCATCAGCCCGAACTTCTTCTCGGCCGCCTCCGGCTCCAGCTTGTACTCCACCAGCTTCATGTTATCGAGAAACAGCGCGCTCAGGCTCTTGTCATAGCGGGGTCTCGCCTCATAGGTCATCTGCAGGCGGGCGTCATATTCGGTATTGTCTGGCAGGGCGATTTTGAGCTTGCCCTTGCCATAGACCCGGGCAGTATCGGGGCGTTGGCGACCGATCTGGACGTCGCTCTGCTCAAGCGTCACATGGGCCTTGATGATGCCCGGCAGCTCCAGCTGTTTGTCGACTTGCACCTGAGATTGCAGGTACTGGTTTATCTGTTGCTCATTGATGTCATATGAGCCTTGGCCTAGCATGGCCAGGCTGAGCAGCATAGATTGCAGGATCATGCGTGCGACCTGATAGAATGGATTTGCCTTACAGCATACCATCCCGGCCGGTTGGGATCTGCCCACCGCGCTGTTTGTCGATTAGAAGGAGTCCCCGTTGTTTAACGGTCTGGAACACGATCTTCAACTGCTGTTTTCCCGTTTTCTGGGTTGGCTGCTACTGCTTTTTCATACCGTGATTGTCACCGGTGTGTCGTTTCGGGTGGTGATGAAACGCCGTCCCATCGGGGTGTCGCTGGCCTGGCTGGCGCTGATCTATGCCATTCCGTTTGCCGGGGTGGGTTTCTATGTGCTGTTTGGTGAAATAAAGCTGGGGCGCCGCCGTGCCGAGCGCGCCCAGGCCATGTATCGCCCTTATGCCATCTGGATCCGCCAACTGGCCCGTCTGTTCCCGCAACACTGCTGCGAAGTGGGCGCCAAGGCACAGCCGCTGCACGATCTCATCCAGGGACGGCTCGCCATGCCGATGCTCTCCGGCAACCGCATGACCTTGCTCAACAAGCCGGACTGGATCTTGCGCGAGATTGCCCAGGATATCCGTCGCTCGACGCTCTCCTGCTATCTGGAGTTCTACATCTGGCATCCGGGCGGCGATGCCGACGAGGTGTGCGAGGCGCTGATTGAAGTGGCGCAACGCGGCGTGGATTGTCGCTTGCTGCTCGATTCGGTGGGTAGCAAGCAGTTCTTCCGCTCCCACTGGCCCAAAAAGCTGCGCAAGGCGGGGGTCAAGCTGGTGGAGGTGCTGCCGGTCGGCGCCTGGCGCATTCTGTTCCAGCGTCAGGATCTGCGGATGCACCGCAAGCTGGTGGTGATCGATGACAGGGTGGGTTACACCGGCTCCATGAACATGGTGGATCCCCGTTTCTTCAAGCAGGATGCAGGGGTCGGCCAGTGGGTCGACATCATGATCCGGGTGCAGGGGCCCATGGTGCCGCTGATGTGGTCGATCTTTGTCTGGGACTGGGAGATGGAGACCGGCGAGCGGCTGCTCGACAGTCTGCAGCATGAGCCGGAAGCCTGGCCCCAGACCAACTACCGCGCCCAGCTGATCCCGTCCGGCCCATTCGTCGGCGGCGACTGCATCCAGCAGAGCCTGCTGCTGGCCATCTATCAGGCGCGCAGCCATCTGGTGCTGACGACCCCTTACTTTGTACCCGACGATCCGCTGGCAGCCGCACTCAGTTCGGCGGCGGCGCGCGGGGTGCAGGTGCAGCTGGTGTTGCCGGCACGCAATGACTCCATCATGGCCAATTACGCCTGCAACGCCTTTATGGAGGAGTTGCTGGCGGCTGGGGTGGAGATCTACCGCTACGATGCCGGTCTGCTCCATACCAAGAGCGTGCTGGTGGATGATGACTTCGCGCTGGTGGGGACGGTCAATCTGGATCGGCGCAGCCTCTGGCTCAACTTCGAGGTGACCCTGCTGGTGGACAACCCCTCGTTCGTGGCCCAGATGACCCGGCTGGTACAGGGCTATATGGCGGAAGCCACCCCGATGACCCTGGCCCAATGGCAGGCCCGCCCCTGGTACAAGAAGGCGATGGAGAACATCTTCTATCTCTTCAGCCCCTTGCTGTGATGTTGTGGCGAGCCGCAAGAAAGTGGACTCGCCATCTGATTGGACTTGCCTAGCCCCGAGTCCGCCCCGTAGAGTGCAGTGACAACTCCCTGGAGACACATGGATATATGAAAAAGATAGTGGCCCTCGCCGTGGGTGCGGCACTGGTAGGTGGTGGTCTGGCTGCGTGCTGGTACACGGGCAACAGCTTCGACAACATCATGGCGGAGCAGATCGCCAAGGTGGAGAAAGAGAGTGGGCTCGACATGCAGTGGCTGCCGGGCAGCAGCAACCTCTTCACCCGTGACGGGGTCCTGAAGGTCGTGGTGACGCCGGAGGAGCTGGCTGCCATCGACAGCGAGCTGGAGGGCAGTCAGCCCATCGAGTTGCAACTGGTGGTCAAGAGCCAGATCCTCCCGCTCTACATCAAGAGCCACTTCCTGCTCGATACCCATAATGGCACGCTAGCGCCGGTTTTCACCGCACTGGGCATGGAGCAGTGGGAACTCGGTCTGGAGTCGGTCACCAGTCTCTGGACCCAGGGTAACAGCAGCCGTTTCTGGGCCAATGAATTCAAGATCAAACAGGGGCTGGACGAGTTCAGCTTCCTGCCCCTGAGCGGCGAGTTCCACGGCAATCTGGAGGGGAATGGTCACCTCACCATGACCTGGCAGGGGATGACGGTCCATGAAGAGCAGAGCAAGATGGACTTGGTGCTGGCTGATCTGAAAGGGAGTGCCGACATTGCCGAGATCAGCGGTGTGCTCCTCTCGCCCCAGAGCGAGATGACCCTCTCGGCCCTCACGGTACAACTGCCTGACAGCGTCAAGGTCGCCCTGCAGGGGATGACTACCGAGACTCAGCTGACCGGTGATGATGCCCAGACCCTCTCCAGCAGCTATCAGATGAAAATTGCCAAGCTGGATCTGGAGAACGAGACCGACACCTTGGCGGTGACCGACAGCAAGTTGGCGCTCAACCTCAACGGTCTGGATCTGGAAGGGTATCAGGGGCTGCAGGCCGCCGGTGGCAAGGGGGTTGAAGATGCCGCCATCCAGCAGGCGCTGGACAAGATGCTCAAACGTGGCGCGACCCTTGAACTGGCCGATCTCAGCGCCAAGCTCAACGGTGAGGCGGTGACCATGAAGGGGGACGTGAAGCTGGCCTCCACCTCGCTGGAGCAGCTGTTCAACAGCGACGCGGGAATGCAGGCCCTCTCCGGCGTGCTGCATGCCAGCCTCAGCGACAAGTTGGGCAAGGCGGTGCCGCAACTGGCACCCATGCTCGATCAGCTGACCCTGATGGGTTATCTGAAGGCCGACAAGCAAGCGCTGACCTCCGAACTGAAGCTGGAGAAGGGCGCGGTGACGGTAAACGGTCTGCCGCTCTGACACTCGGCACAGAAACAACAACGGCTCCCGCGGGAGCCGTTGTTGTTTCTGGTGTTTGCATACGTGCCGTGTGGGCGGATTACTTGAAGACTACGGTCTTGTTGCCGTAGACGAACACCCGCTCGTTCAGTACCAGCTCCAGCGCGCGGCTCAGCACCGATTTCTCCACATCCCGACCCGCCTTGGCCATATCGTCCGCACTGAAGGCGTGACCGACGTGGATCACGTCCTGTTCGACGATGGGGCCTTCATCCAGATCGTCGGTCACGAAGTGGGCGGTGGCGCCGATCAGCTTGACGCCGCGATCAAACGCCTGCCGGTAGGGGCGGGCACCGATGAAGGCGGGCAGGAAGGAGTGGTGGATGTTGAGGATCTTGCGCGGATAGGCCTCGACGAAGCTCGGGGTCAGCACCCGCATGTACTTGGCCAGGATCACATAGTCAGGCTCATAGCTGTCGATGATGGCGCGAACCTGCTCCTCATGTTCAGTCCGGCTCAGATCCTCGTGACTGACGGTGTGGAACGGGATATCGAACTTGCCGGTGAGCTCGGCCAGTGTATCGTAGTTGCCGATCACCGCGACGATATCCATATCCAGCGCACCCGCGTAGTTCTTCATCAGAATATCGCCGAGGCAGTGGGTCTCTTTGGTCACCAGGATGACGATGCGCTTCTTGCCCGCCTTGACCAGACGGCGCTGGGCACCGGTGGGCAGGGCATCATCGAGGTCGGCCAGCAGGGTCTCGTCGTTGAAGCGCCCCTCCAGCTCGGTACGCATAAAAAAGCGGCCATTCTCGTGATCCACAAACTCATCGTTCTTGATGATGTTGAGCTGGTGCTTGTAGCAGATGTTGGTGATCTTGGCGATGAGCCCTTTGGCATCCGGGCAATCCGTGAGCAGTATTTTCTTTTCCATCTCTGTCATTTTCCGTTTGTGGTGTTGGCGCTGCTGTCTGCGCCGGCAGCGTTGTTCAGGCTCTCTTTTCGGGCGCTGTTTTTTTGTTTCGGGAACTATGCCATAAACCGATCCGAGCCATAAAGAAATTCGCCAGTCATGGCCTCTCGTGCTGGCGAGCGTGCCGCAGAGCGGGATCCCGGGCGCAATGTTGAAACGCTTTTCAGCCTGCGGGGGATTTTGGCTGGTATCTGCAACCGTTTTTCTTTAGGCTGTCTGCGCTTATTCTCAGGGCGGGGCGCAATTCCCCACCGGCGGTATCCCGATTGACTCGGGGAGCCCGCGAGCGCCCGACCCGGCTGATTGCCAGGTCGGGGTCAGCAGATCCGGTGAGATGCCGGAGCCGACGGTCATAGTCCGGATGAAAGAGGATAAGACAGACCTTGCCGTGTTGGCCCTTTTGTGGGCTGGCCGCTGCATGCCCGTCTCTGTCTGCCTTTCCATGCCCTGATTCTGGTCCTTGTCTTGTTTAGGAGTTTTACCATGAATCAGTCTCTACTCAGTGAATTCGGTGATCCCGTTGCCCGTGTCGAAGCGGCCCTGTCTGCCTTGCGTGCCGGAGGCGGCGTGCTGGTGGCCGATGATGAAGATCGGGAGAACGAGGGCGACCTCATTTTCGCCGCCGAATCCATGACCAATGAACAGATGGCGCTGATGATCCGCGAGTGCTCCGGTATCGTCTGCCTCTGCCTGCCCGACGAGCGGGTTCGCCAGCTCGAACTGCCGATGATGGTGGAGGCCAACTCCAGTCACTACCAGACCGCCTTTACCGTGACCATCGAAGCGGCGCAGGGGGTCACGACCGGTGTCTCGGCGGCTGATCGCATCACCACCATCCGTGCAGCCATCGCAGACGGCGCTAAACCGGGCGATCTGCACCGCCCGGGTCATGTTTTCCCGTTGCGTGCGCGAACCGGTGGGGTGCTTACCCGTCGGGGTCATACCGAAGCGACGGTCGATCTGATGCAGCTGGCTGGCCTCAAACCGTTTGGTGTGTTGTGTGAATTGACCAAAGAAGATGGCTCGATGGCGCGTCTGCCAGACCTGGTTGCGTTCGGTCGCAAGCACCAGATGCCGGTGCTGACCATCGAGGATCTGGTGCAATATCGTCAATTGTTGTCAGAACGTACAGCCTGAGCCTCATACGAAATTGTAATAAGGCAAAAATTTGGTTAACCTTTGTCCGTGCCCCCACCACACGGCACTCATTTTTTAGACGAATCTGGACAAAAACTGTTCATTCAAAAAAAAATGAGGGTTTTAATGCATTTATCTGTGGTGGGGACTATGCAAAGTAGGATTTTTTTGTGCCATAATCACGCCGCTTGCTAAACGTCTGGCGAGTTCAAGGGAGCTTTAAAAATGAAAAAATTGTTGTTGGTAGGTGTTGTTGGTCTGTCCGCTCTGCTGGGCGGTTGTGCAAACACCAGCGAACTGGAAACTTCCGTTCAGAATCTGTCTAACAAAGTTGACCAACTGGCTCAAGATGTTAGCGCAGTTCGTGCTGATCAGTCCAAAATCGCTGCTGATGTTGCCGAAGCCAAGCAAGAAGCTATGCGTGCTAACCAGCGCATCGACAACATGGCTACTTCCTACAAGAAGTAATCCATGCGAAAAAAATGGCGCAGTTTTGCGCCATTTTTTTTTGCCTGAAATTCACCGTATCTCCACTATTCCCACAGCACCTTTTTCGTACTTGACCCATGAGGTCATGCCGGTCTCCCGGCACTCCCCCATCATTACCAGCCAGTTCGATTCCGATCAGTAGAGCAGACTATAGAGTTTGCGACGGTAGCTCTGTGCCGCCGGTGTGCTGCCCATGGTCGCCAGAATATCGAGATAGGTCTTTCTGGCATCGCCGAATGCCAAATCCCGCTTGAGGATCTCCAGCAGCAGTCCCAACGCCTCTTCCTGACGACCAGCCTGGTTGTATTGCACCGCCAGCTCCTGAGTCAGGGCAAAATCATCAGGCTGTTCTGCATGACGGGCTTCCAGCGCGCGCAGCTCCGGGCTGTCTGCCGCTTGCAGGGCCAGCGCCAGCCGTGAGCTCAGGGTATGGAAGTGGCTATCCTGCGCTACCATCGGGATGGCGCCGAGGCGCTCCTGCGCTTCCTCCAGCAGATTGAGGTCGAGCGCAGCCTGGATCAGCCACAGGCTGATGTCGTGACGTTCAGGAGCCAGCTGGTGTGCCTTGGTCAGATGGGCATAGGCGATGCTGGGCTGCTCGTCAGCCAGTGCCTGTTGCCCCTTGGCCAGCAACTCCTCCTCTTCTTTGGGGGCGAAGGCGGCGAAATACTGGCGCAGGGTGGCTTCATCCTGTGGCCCTTCGATGATCCCCTGTTCGTCAGGGCGACCTTGATGGAACAGCACCAGCGCCGGCAGGGCACGCAGGCCGAGCTGGCTGGCGAGCGGTTGCAACTGGGGATCGTTCATATCCACCTTGGCCAGGGTGACCTGCTCATTGGCGGGCCCAACCAGTGATTCGATCAGCGGTGTCATCCCCTGGCACTCCGGCATCTGCGGAGCATGGAAATAGATGACGACCGGCTTCTTCATGGACGCATCGATAAGTTCAGCGTGAAAATTCTGGGGAGTAATGTCGACGATCATGAGTTGGACTCTTCAGAAAGGGTGTTGAGTAACATGGGGTTAAGCGAGTGGCAATTCAAGCGCTCATCCAGCCGGTAAAAGGTCACGGGGGCTGCCGTTGTCGCGAGACTGAGCCAGCCGCTGGCAAAGGGCCAATCCTGTACCTGATAAGGGGTGTCATCGAGCCGGTTGTCGAGTCGCCATCCTTCCTCCGGGAGAAACCGCACCTTCTCCAGTCCCGCCGCTATGCCGCCACCGTGGGCTTTCAGTACCGCCTCCTTGCGCGACCAGAGCCGGTAGAAGGCCCCCTCCTGCTCTTGAGGAGGCAGTGCGCAGAGCCACTCATATTCACTCTGTGCATAAAAGCGGCGGGCCAGCGGGAGGGGGTGATGCCGCCGTTTGCCCAGTTCGATATCCACCCCCAGCGGCCCCTGTGGGCAGAGCGCCAGCACCAGCCAGCTGCCACTGTGGCTCAGATTGAACTGCCAAGCATCATCATGCAGTCGGGGCTTGCCGTGGGGGCCGTTGCAAAATTGCAGACTGGCGGCAGGTTGTTGCAGCCGCCCGGCCAATAGCTGGCGCAGCAGGGCGCGGCTCACCAGATATTCCTGACGTCGTTCAGGATGGGTCATGGCTTGCCAGATATGCTGCTCATCGGTTGACAGCCCTTCAGGCAATTGAGCAAGCAGTTCCTGGCATACCCTGGCCGGTTTTAACAAAAAAAGATCGGTTTCGATCATGATTTTTCACTTTAAAAAGGTGCTGAAGCAGGGATAAAAGCCAGTTATCTATGAGGCCCAAGGTTCTTTTTGCGATTGTATATTGTTTGGGCATGATCACATTAATTATGAAAAATCGTGCATTTCCTTGCAAAAATGTGAGCTTGATTGGGATTTTCACTTGCCTCGATAGAATTCTTGGATATAGTCGGGTGCTGTTGCCTTATAAATTGCCCTTTGGGGCCGTATTTTAACAAGATTTACTATTTAGCGGGGATAAAGGATTGCGCCACCTGATGCTAC